>CAJXUM010000262.1 GCA_913060855.1 uncultured Lewinella sp.
CTATCCTCTTCGTCGGCAGCGTCAGATGTGTATAAGAGACAGGTACGTATGGGTAAAGGTAAAGGTAACCTAGACCATTATGTTGCTGAGGTAAAACCAGGACGCATCATGTTTGAATTGGATGGCGTTACTCAGGAAGTGGCAGTTGAGGCTTTAAGATTGGCAGCGCAGAAGTTGCCCGTTAAGACCAGGACAGTTATTCGTCCTGACTATGTTGGATAATCCAAGTTGTTGATAAACAATTAATTGTATTTGAAATGGCAAGCAAGAAATTCCTGGAGCTTCAAGATTTCTCTGAGGCAGAATTGACGAGTGAGCTGGAAGCAACAGAAGCTCAATATCAAAAACTCAAGTTTGATCACGCTATCAAAGGGTTGGATAATCCAATCTTGTTGAAAGAGATCAGACGTGATATTGCCCGGCTTCAAACTGAAGCCCGTCGCAGAGAGTTAGCAGGCTTATCAGAGGAAGAGGTGAGCAATCGTTCAAAAATTAGGGCTAGAAGACGCCGTAAATAAATTGACCAATGGCAGAAAGAAATCTTCGAAAGACTCGAACAGGGGTAGTTACTAGCAATAAGATGAATAAAACCATCGCAGTAAGCGTGGAACGTCGTCTTCAGCACCCGATGTACGGTAAATTCGTAAAAAAGACCAAGAAATTCATCGCTCATGACGAGCAAAATGAGTGTAACATTGGTGATCGTGTGAAAATTATGGAAACACGACCATTAAGTAAGCTCAAACGCTGGAGATTGATCGAAGTCTTAGAAAAAGCAAAATAATTGACGTACTTCATGGATATTGCCTTTAGACGTAATGGGTAATTAGCCATGTACAATTGATACGGTGGAATTGATATTAAAGACTCCTTGATAGTATAGTGTATCTATAGAAAATCAAAGCGTCTCAATCCCCAACTATTCATTGTCCATGTTTGATGAACCATTTAAAAGGTCAATCCTAGTACTAACATACATAAACTGAACGTGTCATGATCCAGTCAGAATCAAGACTAAAAGTAGCAGATAATAGCGGTGCCAAAGAGGTACTTTGCATCCGCGTGTTGGGTGGTTCGAAGAGACGCTACGCTTCTATCGGTGATACCATCGTGGTGACGGTAAAAGATGCAAGTCCGGGAGGTATTAAAAAAGGAACGGTTTCTAAAGCAGTTGTCGTTCGTACGCGGAAAGAGATTCGTCGAAAAGATGGAACTTACATCCGGTTTGATGACAATGCAGTCGTTTTATTGACCGCTGCTGACGAACCAAGAGGTACAAGGATTTTCGGACCTGTGGCTCGTGAATTGAGAGATAAAGACTTCATGCGAATAGTTTCACTCGCTCCCGAGGTATTGTAAAATTTACCAGTGATCCAAACTGGTTCTAACTAGAAGAATAAAATGGGAAACAAAAGATTTGCACCCAAGTTAAAGATCAAAAAAGGGGATAAAGTGGTAGTAATAGCTGGTGCCTACAAAGACCGAGAAAAGGTCAGAGAGGTATTGGAAGTTATTCCTGAGAAAAACCGGGCAGTGGTTGATCAAGTGAATATTCGTAAGAAGCACTCCAAACCAACCCAGGATAGCCCAGGTGGCATCAATGAGATTGCAGCCCCTATCCATATCTCCAACTTGATGTTGGTTGACCCTAAAACGGGAGCTCCTTCTCGTATTGGTCGACAAGTACAGGACGGAGGGAAAATTGTACGATATTCTAAAAAATCTGGCGAAATCATAGACTAATGAGCTTTCAACCATTACTTAAAAAGAAATATAAGGAGGAAGTGGTTCCAGCTTTGATGGAGCAGTTCCAGTATAGTTCAATAATGCAAGTACCTAAATTGGTTAAAATTTGTCTTAACCAAGGTGTAGGCCAAGCTACTCAAGATAAGAAGTTGGCTGATAATGCCCTTGCTGAACTTACCTTAATTGCCGGTCAGAAGGCGGTTCCTACTAAGGCCAAAACATCTATCTCTAACTTCAAACTTAGAGAAGATATGGTGATTGGAGCCCGCGCTACATTGCGTGCGGACCAAATGTATGAATTTTTAGAGCGACTAGTAAGTATCGCTTTGCCTCGTGTACGTGACTTCCGTGGTATCAATGACAAGAGTTTTGATGGAAGAGGTAACTACACGCTAGGTGTAACAGAACACATCATCTTCCCAGAGATTGATCTGGACAAGGTGAGTCGAATCACAGGTATGGATATTACCTTTGTGACGACAGCAAACACAGATGCTGAAGCCTTGGCTTTATTGAAAGCACTGGGTATGCCCTTTAAGAATCAGAGAAATTAATAACTACTTACCCTTGGTAAGTTTAATAAATTTATAATCATGGCAAGGAAATCACTCATTGCCCGAGAAAGAAAAAGACAGCGCATGGTGGATAAGTACGCCGATTTGCGCAAGCGTTTGAAAGAAGAAGGTCGTTGGGACGAACTAGATAAACTTCCACGGAACTCTAATCCAATTCGCCTGCACAATCGATGCTTATTGACAGGAAGACCTAAGGGTTACATGCGTCAATTTGGACTTTGCCGCGTTAAGTTTCGCCAAATGGCACTGGAAGGTAAAATTCCAGGTATAACCAAAGCAAGTTGGTAAATTGTAAGGAACGCATAAACGATGCATTCCTAATTATTTTTTCTTTTCTCCTATTCATCATAGCTAATAAGGTTCCGAACGCTTCTTAGGAAAACCCATTAGCGAAACTTGAAATAATGGTAGTAACAGATCCTATTGCAGATTTTCTGACCCGTATCCGAAATGCACAGCAAGCGGGGCACAGAATTGTTGAAATTCCTGCATCAAAACTGAAAAAGCGGATGACCGAGATCCTGTTCGAACAGGGCTTCATCCTTAGATATAAATTTGAAGATGGTGTCGGAGCTGGGAAGCAGGGCTTGATTAAGATTGCCCTCAAATATGATCCCATCACCCGAAAGCCAGTTATTCGTCAGCTAGGCCGCATCAGTAAGCCTGGTTTGCGTAAGTACTCCAAATCTGGAGATTTCCCACGTATTATCAATGGTTTAGGTATTGCTATCGTCTCTACTTCGAGAGGAGTGATGACGGGCAAACAAGCCAAGACGGCTAATGTAGGTGGTGAAGTGCTTTGCTACGTTTATTAATCTTATTGTTCAGATCAAAATAGTTTAACATGTCAAGGATAGGAAAAGCTCCAATTACTTTGCCCGCAGGTGTCAACATCGACGTCAGCAAAAGTAATGTGGTAAAAGTAAAAGGCCCTAAGGGTGAATTGACACAACAGGTGGACCCTGATCTGATCATTGAGATCGAAGATGGTACATTGAATGTGAAGCGTCCCACTGAATCTAAGCGTCATCGTTCTTTGCACGGGCTATACCGTTCATTGATCAATAATATGGTGACGGGTGTAACCGATGGTTATACGCTACAGTTGGAAGTTATCGGTGTAGGTTACAGGGTGGCCAATACAGGTCAGTTGTTGGAACTTACGTTGGGTTATTCTCACCCGATCTACTTTGCTGTTCCACAAGAAGTAAAAGTAGAAGCTAAAATGGAAAAGGGTAAAAACCCAGCCATTTTTCTTCAAAGCCACGATAAGCAATTGATTGGACAGGTTGCTGCTAAGATCAGAGCCTTCCGTAAGCCTGAGCCTTACAAAGGAAAAGGTATACGCTTCTACGGAGAAGAAATCAGACGTAAAGCTGGTAAGACCGCAGGTAAGTAATAAGCAGGTAGCCCGAGTGGCACCGTTTATATTCCACTGTTTATTCTATTGGGCCTTGGGTTTGGATGAAATAGGCCTTACACTAAGGTAAAAATCAAGTATTATGCAGTTTTCCAAGAGAAGAAGAAGACAAACGATCCGAAAACGGATTCGCAAAAAAATAAAAGGGACAGCAGAAAAACCACGTCTAAGTGTTTACCGAAGCAATAAAGATATTTATTGCCAGGCAATCGATGATGTGAATGGTGTCACGCTCTTTGCTGTCTCATCAAGAGACAACGGTATAGAGCAAACTGGAACTAAAACTGAAATCGCAAAGAGAGTAGGCCAAGCTTTGGCTTCTAAAGCTGAAGAAAAAGGCGTTTCTGCAGCTCTTTTCGACAGAGGTGGGTATCTTTATCACGGTCGAGTGAAGGCACTCGCAGAAGGTGCTCGTGAAGGCGGACTTAAATTTTAAAATCTCTAATCGCAAAATAGCATGGCAAAGGGAAATTCAAATAAGAAAGGACAAGGCCGCGACCGGGTAAAACCCACAGATACAGAGTTGAAAGAAAAGTTAGTTAACCTTAATCGAGTTGCCAAGGTAACCAAAGGTGGACGTACTTTCAGCTTCGCTGCTATTGTTGTCGTTGGTGATGGTAAAGGAACCGTTGGACATGGATTAGGAAAAGCACGTGATGTATCCGAATCTATCGCCAAGGCAGTAGATGATGCTAAAAAGAACCTCATTAAGGTGCCGTTGTTGAGAGGAACAATTCCTCATGAGCAGAAAGGAAAGTACGGTGCAGGTAAGGTTTTCATCAAACCAGCAGCAACGGGTACTGGTGTAATTGCGGGTGGTGCGATGCGTGCCGTTCTCGAAATTGCGGGCGTTCAAAATGTATTGGCAAAAGCACAGGGTTCTTCAAACCCTCACAATGTAGTGAAAGCTACTATTGATGCTTTGGCTAAATTGAGAAGTCCACAAGATATTGCACGCCAGCGTAATATCTCGTTAGAGAAACTGTTCGAAGGATAAAAACGTTAATATCATTATAAAGTATCGGAAAAGCTCTTATTTCCACTAACTTTATGTGATTTAAAGCTTGTAAAATGGGCAAGATTAAAATTACGCAGGTCAAAAGCCTGATCAAGCGACCACAACGCCAGAAAGATACTATTAAGGCCTTAGGTCTTAAGCGTATTAATCACAGTGTGGTGCATGAAGTAAATCCTCAAATCGCGGGGATGGTAGCAAAAATTAATCACCTGGTAAAGGTGGAAGAAGTTTAATGTTAAGATGCTAGCAGAAGCGAGGGTACTTAGGTAAACTCAGACCTTCCGCTCATTCAAATAAGAGAACGAAAATGGAATTACATAATTTAAAGCCTGCTGCAGGATCTATCAAGAGTCGAAAGAGAATTGCTCGGGGCCAAGGTTCTGGTAAAGGCGGTACGGCGACTCGTGGACACAAAGGTGCTAAGTCACGTTCAGGTTGGAAATCAAAGCGTGGTTTTGAGGGTGGACAAATGCCTATCCAAATGCGTTTGCCTAAGCGAGGATTTACAAGTCCTAATCGTGTGGAATACGTACCTATCAACTTAGAGCGATTACAAGAGATATCTCTGAAGTATAAATTGGAGACTGTCGACTTGGACGCGCTTATCTCAGCAGGTATTGTCCGCAAAAATGACAAAGTAAAGATTCTAGGGACTGGTGAGTTTACGGCTAAATTAGCTGTAACTGCACACGCTGTCTCTTCTGCGGCTAAAGAAGCAATCGAAGCGCTGGGAGGATCTGTTAACCTCGTTTAATTCTAACTGATGAAAAAGTTTTTTGACACACTGAAGAATATTTGGAAGATTGACGAATTGAGAAACCGCATTTTGTTCACTTTAGGCATCTTGTTGGTCTTTCGCTTTGGAACTTTCATCGTGTTACCAGGGGTTGATCCTGCTGCTTTAAAAGCGGCCATCGCAAATAATGCCAATCCTAATGATCTCTTAGGCTTAATCAATATGTTTACAGGTGGAGCATTTAATAATGCATCGATCCTGGCATTAGGTATTATGCCCTATATCACGGCTTCCATTATCGTGCAATTGCTTGGTTTTGCTTTGCCTTATTTCCAGAAATTACAGCAAAGAGAAGGGGAGTCCGGTCGGAAAAAACTTAGTCAGATTACCCGTTTATTGACAGTTGCCATTACCCTGGTACAGGGTGGCGGTTATCTTTCTTATATCAAGGGAATGGGAGCGATTGATCCTTCTATCCCTGAAGCGATTTTCTGGTTTTCCAACATTATTACCTTATCATCTGGTACTGTTTTCTCTATGTGGTTGGGTGAGCGAATTACTGATAGAGGTATTGGAAATGGTATTTCCTTACTGATCACTATTGGTATCGTTGCAACATTACCACGTGCATTAGCCTTTGAATTACAAGCTCAGTTAGCTGGTGGCGGACTATTAATATTCGTAATCGAACTAGCGGCTTTATTCATGGTTACCTTGGCTACGGTACTAATTGTTACGGGGGTACGGCGTATTCCTATACAGTTTGCCAAGCGAATGGTTGGACGGGGATCGGCTGCTATGCCGGTATCTGGCGCAAGGGATTATATTCCGGTGAAAGTAAACGCCTCTGGTGTAATGCCGATCATCTTTGCTCAGGCCTTGATGTTCTTACCAGCGGTTATCGCCCAATTCTTTGCAGGTAGTGGAAGTGATGTACAATCAAGCGGCTTATTGCGAGCATTGAATGATTTCACCTCTGGCCCTTACAACATCATATATTTCGTATTGGTGGTCGTGTTTACTTATGTATACACTGCCTTGATGGTGAATCCACAACAATATGCGGAATACTTAAAGCGCCAAAATGCTTTTATTCCAGGTATTAAGCCTGGTAAGGCAACGGCTGACTTTATTGATGCTGTAACGACAAGGATTACGCTTCCTGGATCTGTCTTTCTAGGTCTTATCGCGATCCTACCAGCAGTAGTAACAGCGATGTTCAATGTGAATGCCGCATTTGCAGCTTTCTTTGGAGGTACTTCCCTCTTGATCATTGTTGGGGTTGTATTGGATACACTACAGCAAATTGAAAGTCACTTACTAATGCGTCGCTATGATGGATTGGTTAAGTCAGGACGTCTGCAAGGAAGAAGTAGAATGCAAGGTATCGGTGCTAATATGTAATAGCGCTGCTTATCGAAGATATAAAGGGACTGGCACATAATATATGCTGCTTGAACCGAAGGAATGGAGTAAGACTAAAGTAGGGTAAGAGGCTAAGAATAGAAGTGACCATTTAGATTACTCCATTCTGTATTATTATAGTTTTCCATCTTAGTTGAGGCCAATGATATTTTATAAGACTGACGAAGAGATAGAAAAAATCAGAGAGAGTTGTTTGTTGGTTTGTAAAGCGCTTACAGAAGTGGCTAAAATCATCAAACCTGGTCTTACTGGTGCAGCTATTGATACAGTAGCTGAACAAGTAATCAGAGACCATGGAGCCCTCCCTGCCTTCAAAGGGTATAGAGGTTTTCCTTCTACGCTTTGTGTTTCTGTCAATGAAGGAGTCGTACATGGAATAGCTACTGAGGACCTCGTCTTTAAAGATGGAGATATTGTATCAGTAGATTGTGGTGTACTGATGAATGATTTTCATGGGGATTCGGCTTTTACTTTCCCACTGGGAGATGTACCCGAAAATATCATGGAATTATGTCACGTCACTAATACTTCTCTGTATAAAGGAATAGATAAAGCATTTGTAGGAAGTAGATTGGGAGATATTGGCTTTTCTATTCAGAATTATGTGGAAAGAGTACACAATTATAGCTGTCTCTTATACACATCTCCGAGCCCACGAGACCGAGGCTGATCTC
>CAJXUM010000263.1 GCA_913060855.1 uncultured Lewinella sp.
GAGTTGAAATTGGTAGGCATAAAAAAGTAACCCCATCCCGGCTAACAAATAGATTAATTTTGACCAGCCATTCCAAAACCAGGGGGCCATGATAATGATCTCTAGTTGGGCCGGCTTATCGGTCCAAACGCCATCCATATTCGCCGCCTTGACCTCGAAGGTATATTGACCAGGGGCGAGTTTATTGAAGCGGGCGGTACGTTCTGTGCCTACTTCTTGCCATTGATCGTTGAGTCCTAGGAGTCGATAGGCATAGCGATGTTCTTGGGGATTATCATAGTGAATGCCGACGTAGGAGAGGGCAATGTTGTTCTGCTTATAGGAAAGTCTGATGGATTCCGTATAGGTGATCGCGGAGGACAAGCTTGATTTATCACCTGGTACGATGGATTGATTATCAATTAAAAAATCGGTCAGCACCATGCTGGGGGCTAGAGTATCGATTGTAATGCTATCCAAATTAAAATAGTAGATACCCTCTCCTTGTGACACATAAAACTGGCCATTTTCATCCCTAACCGTACCGGATAGGCTAGCACCTTCTGTAAGTTTTTCAATAAAACGGATATTCGTGAAGGTATCAGCTGTAAGATCTAAGGCTTGTAAACCTTTATGGGTATGAACCCAAAGTCGATTTTGATTGTCGGGATACAATTCTGCTACGCTATTATTTAATAAACCGTTTTTAGTAGAAAAGTGCTTAGTGATTCCTTTTTCTACATCAAATATTAATAGTCCTTTAAGCAATGTACCTATCCAAATTCGACCCTTATAGTCCTTTGCTATAGATAAAGTCCGATAATCAGAAAGATATTCAGTGAATGAGAATGTATCTCGTCCATTGATTGTATTTGGTGTAATTCTTCCTAGTCCTCCAGCGATATATCCTGTCCATATCTCACGCTCAGTCGGATACATGAAACTCAAACCATCGTGACGACCCAGTTTACTGGTATCGGAATAGGTAATAATCGGCTGAAGTTCCTTTGTTTTTGGATCAAAGAGGGAAATGTTGGATTGCATATCTGATACCCATATTTGGCCAGTCTTCTGTTCTAAATGGGGGCTAGCAAAGCCTCTTTGAGCTATCCGATGATAGCTTATCTCCTGTTGATTGAGGTTATACATAGCCACTTGTCCATTCGTACTGCTAAACCAAATATTCCCTTCGCTATCTTCCATATTCCCGACGAGATATCGATTTTTTTCAAAGGGCAAAGGGATGAATTTTTGTGCTTGCGTATCATAGCAGAATATTGACTTTTCTTCACTAGTCGTGATCCAAATTCTAGATTGACTATCCGCAAATAATCGCCCAGTTAATGTTCTTTCTTTAGTTGCTCTGTCGGGAAGTTCGATATATTGTAATTTGCCGCTTCTAGCTCTCAACTTATAAATTGTATTTTCATTGGTACTTACCCAGACATTTTGATTTTGATCAACCATCAAATCATGTAGATGTGGACCAGTGTAATTTCGGTCAAATGGATAGAAAAACTGATCCGTTTTTACTGGTTTGGGATTGTCAATATGGGAAGCGGGCAGGTGATGCAACCCACTCTGAGCTGCACTTAGCCAGATTCCTCCTTGACCATCTGGCACTACATCATTTAAGTAATACGGCCAACCCGTATTAGTGACCTTTTTCTGCAGGGATACACCGTGTGGAATCGACCTGAAAAAGCTTGTTTCAGGGTCGAATAAATCCAGCGTAAATCCAGGACCATTGGGTCTACTATTGTAACCGCTTATCCAGATTTTCCTATTGCCTCCCGAGGCTATTTTCAAAACTTGCGTTGCAGATAATAGCCCTTCTTCTGCCTTACTAAATAGAATATGTTTAATGTAGGGATATGGGCAATCCGTTAAAGTAGGGCCGCTTCCCTGTAAGGAAAATATTTCCATGCCTCGAGTTGTACCTACATACATATCGCCATTTTCATGCTTATAAAGGGATGCGACGTAAGGGTCGTTTAGCCATCTCAATGAGGCTTGTACTTGCAGAAAGTACCTGATTTGTTGCAAAAGCGCTTGCTCTTTTTCTCCATTGCTGATAGGAATAGCCGTTATTCCCCAGCGATGTCCATATTTATAGCCCCATCTTTCTAACTCCTCATAGGAAAAAGCTTCATTAGACTGGTAATTTAACCTGTAAGAGCCTGGCAAGAGACGAACGGTATCTAATACCATTCGACTGTAATAACGTCCGTCTCCTTGAATACTTCTATTGAATTTTGGGAACCACAAGGTGTCGTTCGCTTCATTTTCTAGCCACCCTACATCCGCCCAATTCCCATCTGCATCGTATTCTCCCCAAAATAGCAAGACGAAATCCTGCGTTTTTTCTATCTGGAAATTTTGTACCCTTTCTTCATTGTTTCTTATTTTTGAAAGCGTTATCATCTGCTTCTGGTCTAATACATCAAGGGTGGCCAGAATACTATCTCTTTTTGTAATGTTTATGAGGCTGTTAATGGACAGGATAGTGTCTTTTTGACTGTTGGGCTGTTTCTGAATGATTCTTAGTCCATGACGGAGTGTTCCAAGCCAAATATTGCCCAACTCATCTTGTTCTATAGCATAAATCTCTGGCTTGGGATTTTCACCTTCAAAAGCATGCTCAATGGTTGTGAATTTCTCATTTCTTGGGTTAAATTCTCGCAGCTTTGCACCGGCTAAGCATAAAATATTACCTTCATTATCCAAGTATAAGTTTTGGATCCTATTTTTACCTAGATCCGTCGTATCTGGCTGGTATAATTTAAAATCATAACCGTCATATCGCACCAAACCTTCCCAGGTAGCCGTCCATATGAATCCTCGCGCATCCTGGATACTTTGTTTGGTGAAATGACCAGGAAAGCCATGGGCTATTGGGAAATTCTCATACTCCAAATACCCAGGGTTCCGCCCCTTCGTCTGTCCAGAAAGCGCTACGACTTGCAGTAAGATTACATTGATGATTAGAAAGCGCCAAATCGAGGTTTTCATTCCAATTGCGATTAAAATTTGTAAAAATGAATACAGCATCTCCTACCTCATCATTCACACTTGTCCTTGAGGAAAGGATAGAGAAAACCAGCCCACATCCAGCTTGTTAGGAAGGAGATGCTACTAATTAAACCAGGGAAACAATAACCGATGCTTATACAAAATTCATCTAAAGAGCGCTAGTTGTATATCGTAATGGGATCCAAAAATTAAGCAATTTTTCGCTTTACTTCAAGATAAACTAGCCGATTGTTTGAATTTAATAGATCATTGTAAATGTTGATCGCTGCTTTATGCTGAGATATACCGGTTGTTAGCTGAGCCATATCCTTCATATCTCGGTAGATCAAGGTCCAGTCCATTAAGGATTCGAGTATGCCCATTTCCTTAGTATTAGGCGTGAAATTGGCAATTAATAATCTCCCTCCTGGTTGCAGGTTGTCAAAAAGTGTTTCCGTCAATTTTTTAGCGGTGTTCACCTTTAGATAATCGTACAGTCCCGCCGCATAGATCAAGTCAAATTTACCGATCTTCTCTCCTTTGAGGAGGCTTGCAATCGATTGATGCTGGCATTGGATAGGAACATGCTGATAACTTTTTTGGATGAGGGCTAGTGATTTTTCATCCTGATCTAAGGCTATCCATTGGCCGATAAGATTGGCTATTGCTGCATGACTATACACGATTTCTCGAAGATGGCCGCAAGCGACCGATAGAATAGCCGCTTTCCCCGGTTTTTCATGCGCTACTGTGTCAATGGTTTGGGCTATTTTTTTTAAGCGTCGATGAGCAGCCTGGTGTGTCGGCCATTCTTCTTGCGCCGCATTGATTTGGAGGCCTAAAGCGGAGGTACGGGCCAGTCGCTGGCCATTGTTGCCCATGCCATAGATCAAATCCATCATCTCTGCATCGCCTTTATAACCACGTGGCCAGGTTTGGCTATGTGCAAACTGGGGCGCTTCTCTAAGTAGGTTATTGATGGGATGTGTCTGGACGATTTGGGTGAATGCGGTCCACTCATTGGGAGGCAGCGCTTTTTTTTGTTTCATTAGATAAGTAGCTAGCTGTTGCATCGCTATGGCTGTATCTGTTCTTTTTTTACGCTGTAGCAGGCTAAAGGTGTCATCTAGAACGCTACTATTTAATATTGCCTCTTGGGTCATAATAAGGGTTTTAGGAACAATGAATAAAGGAGGTGGTTGAGTTTGCCCTTTGATCCTGTATTATCATTCTACTAGACATTTAGAAGACTAAAGCGACCTACTTGGCTGCAAAGACAGTAAAAAGAGACTGCTGAGATAGGACTTCGGGCTTGTATCTAGCCGATCTCTCCTCTGTCATCTGGCTTCTGTCCTCTATTTTGTCCAGTACTATGATGTTATTATGCATCGGCAAGGTAAAGGCGTCTTCTCGTTCTTCCCTTAGTTATTGTTCCAAAAACTTTACCTATTGTTTCAGGACCCTAGTTTTAACCTTATTTCTTGGTGGTATATTGAGGTAAGCCCGTCGATGGGGTAGTAGGTGCAAAACAGATCTCTCGTTCTTTAAAATTAATGCTAATCCGAAATTGATGTAGAAATTCATAGCCTAAAATGCCAGCTACCTTGGGGCCACTGGTTGATGTGTTCCATTTACTTAAGGAAGTGAAAATCGTATTCATGGGCTGGCAAGAGAATGGACCCAGTTTCATATCGTATAATTTGGTCGTATTGAGCGTTTGTCTATCGGGACTAAAGCTGTTTAAGTGCCTTTTCCTGGAGAGGTTGTAATAGTCAGCAAGAAGGGATTCATACTTTTGATCGATGAGATTGGTTTCTGCACCCGTATCTAAAGAGAAGAGGAGTGAATGCTCTCCAATTTGGAGTTGGATGCAAGGGCTATTTTCCTTGTAGCGAAAGTATTGCACCTCCAAATCGGTTTCCTGTGGATAAAAGCCCGGACTCAGTGACTGCTTGCCTATTTTCTGCAATCCTATTTCTTGGGTACTACAATCGATCCACATCGCATATGAGCGGAACATTTTACCTCCGATAAGTCCATGAATGGGAAGCCCTTTGATCTTTTCGAGATGTGCTAAGGGAATGATTTCTGCATAGGCACTCTTCCAACGGTGCTGGCCAATGTCAACCTTAACAAAATCTTCCTGGATGGTGCCTGTTTGACCATTCATACCATGAAAAATCTTATCCGTGCGCTTTCCCTTAAAGTATTGGTCATTCAGCACCAAATGGCTGGTGCCTGTATCCAGGATGAAATTGCCTAGCTGCCCGTTCACGGTGGCCTTTATGACCATTAGTTTCCCAGCCCATTGAAAGGAAATGGGGGCGGAAAAGGCTTCTAATTGAAATTGAGTAATACAGAAAAAGAGCGCAACGATTGTAATTCTACTGTACATGATTAGAAGGATTTAGGTGTTTCAAAATCCTTCACCGGTGAAGTCATGACAAAGATGTAGACTTTAGCTAATTCAATTTTTAGCTATTGTTACAAAGGTTTTAGTATTCCAGGAAAGCGTGTTTCATTTCATTAGCTATTGTTGCAAAAGGAGGGTGCTGCTATTATATTGTGCCTCAATTCTAACATTCCTGACCGTTTAGGGCCACTATCTAGTTTAACTCATTCTTTACGCGAAGTCCAATGGCTCTTCTTCTACTAGCTTGGCCGGTTTCCCCTTCCTCAATTCCCAAATAAATACCGCGGTGAGTAGCAAGACCGCAAAGATGGAGCCTTCAAAACCGAAATCTCCACCTGATAGCCATTCGGGACCACTGTATTGATTGGCCAAAACCTCATAGGTATTGATGCCACTAGTGGGGTAGCCAAAGACGACACCCTGGAAGAAATTCCAACTAAAATGTAAACCGGTAGGTGCCCAGAGGGAGCCTGTCCTGACAAAGAGCCAACCCATGAGTAATCCAGATAGACCAATGCTAATTAATCCCAAGTAAGAAAAGTTCTCATTGGGAGCGTGTATTAGCCCAAATAAGATGGAAGAAATGATAATGGCCGCCCACGTGCTATAGTAACGTTCAATAAGCCGTAGGATGTAGCCACGGAAGAGGAGTTCTTCAAAAAAAGGTTGAATGAGAAAAAAGAGAAGCCAAGCCATAAATGAGCCAAAAGCAAACTGACCCAATTCAAAAGTAGCCAGGCCCAATATCCACATGAAAATATAGCCAACGGTAACCATGCCCACCCCCAGGCCTGTGCCATAGAGGAAATTAGGAATGGATTTGGGATCTATTAAGCCAATTTTTTTCCAAGACTCTTTGTCAAATTTGATCCACAAGAGATAGATAGATAGAAAAGTAATAGCAGTCAACATGGTCCAAAAAATAATCATCGAACCAATATTAACTTGACTAAGGTCTTGCCCATCATCAAACGGAGCCGGGAGGCCTAGCACCTGGAATTGAAACAGAGAACCAATAACGACAAGAATTAGAAAGAAGACGGAGAACCCGATTAGGCGGAGTAGCAAAGGCCCCGCCTTGGCATACAATGAGGTAGATTCACTCATTTTGATGCTAAAGATAGCAATTTCATTGAGTTGTGAGTGGGGTGGATATGGCACTGACTTTTGTTGGTAGGTTGTCAGTTGATAATCGATGCCCCATAGGCTTCATAGCTGGGACGTCAAATGTCTTGACTTTCGAAATCCCGCCTTGGTTTTGAGCCTCGCCAATAAATTGACGGGCTACGCGCTTCCTCGCCGCTGTTCGCCATTCCGACTTCCCCTTTCCGCCTTCAAAATTATCTCGCTCTATCCGCCACGACAGCCTTAGGTTTCACTTGATCACTTGGGGCATTGGTCTCTATATCGGTGCACGTCCAAACCGGATTAAAATTCTTGTCTTCATGGCTGTAGCGACACAATTGTACGGCACCAGTGCTAATAGTAGATCGGAAAGATTTGTTCGCAAATTGGTGTTTCGTGGTATATTCGGCGTGGTAAGCTGTGTTGAGTCTTTGTCCATCCCAGCTATAGAAAGCTTTCTCAATGCCCGCAAAGCAACTGATCGTCATAGTGCTGGCTTCTAGCATGAAACTGCCTTTGACGGGAGCATCGGGTAGTACGCGGAGTAAGACAGATGCGCCACAATCTTCGAATACACATAGGCCTGGTATTGTTTTCTGGTACAGCAAATGATCTTCCTGTAATACCCGAATTTCTGCTTTGATATCGCTCACTGAACGTTTGGGAGCTGGAGAAACGCCTAGCATGACTAATTCTTTTCTGCTATCCCCGGTAAAATCGTGCATCGTCCAAGCTTTGGCAATATGCCCGCCCCATAAATAACCCTGAAATTTCTTGCCATATTTATCTTTCCCGCCTACCTGGTACCAAATATCTCCATAGCCATTCAACTCATCCTCGGGTACGTATAAGGCTTCCACATAATCTACCAAATTCCGTACTTTTTGCCCCATTTTAACTTGGGTTATGATGGTAGATGTTTCACATGGACCATGGAAAATATTGACATCATGTCCAAATACAAAGAGTTGCGTGCCCTGCTCATAAAGGCTTGCTGTTTGGGACCTGTCTCTTATACACATCTCCGAGCCCACGAGACCGAGGCTGATCTC
>CAJXUM010000264.1 GCA_913060855.1 uncultured Lewinella sp.
TACACTATCCTCTTCGTCGGCAGCGTCAGATGTGTATAAGAGACAGTGCGTACATTGAGCAAGCGCGACAACAGTGGGAAGCACCAGGCATAGCCGTAGCGATTGTAAAAGAAGGGAAAGTGCTATTATCAAAAGGTTATGGTGTCAAGTCACTGGTGAAAAAAGGGGCTGTCAATCAAAATACGATATTCGGAATTGGCTCTACGACCAAAGCGATGGTAACGGCAGTAATGGGAATGTTGGTGGATGAAGGAATCGTACATTGGGACGATAAAGTCATTGAGCATATGCCCGAATTCCAGTTGTATGATCCCTATGTGACTAGAGAATTGCGGATTCGAGATTTGCTGACCCATAAAGCAGGGCTTGGCAATGCTGACTTTCTTTGGTTGTACAATGATTTGAGCTCGAAAGAAATTTTGCATCAGATGCGTTATGTCAAGCCCGCTTATTCATTTCGAGGAGGGTATACCTATCAAAATATCATGTATCTCGCCGCTGGGGAATTGATGGCGAAGGTCACCGGAAAACCCTGGGCTGAATTGATGCAGGAACGCTTGTTTTCTCCCTTGGGTATGACTAATACTTACGCTAGTTTGCTAGCCTCACAAAAGCAACAAAACAGATCTACGCCTCATCATTACATCAATGATCAAATTGTACCGATAACCGATTGTAGTGCTGATCTGGTAGCACCAGCGGGAGCTGTCTGGTCTTCAGTGGAGGATATGTCGAAGTGGATGCGCTTTATGTTAGACAGTGCCAAGGTTAATGGGGTTCGACTATTAGAAGAGGATACTTACCTAGAACTATTAAGACCACAAGTCATCATTCCTACGTCTCAATTTTATCCGACTACCGCTTTGACAAAACCACATTGGACGACCTATGGTTTAGGGTGGTTTCAACATGATTACAAAAATTATGCCCTCAGTTTTCATACCGGGAGTTTACCAGGAACAACGGCTATTGTTGGCTTGATTCCAGAAGAAAGCCTGGGGGTGTATGTATTGGGAAACCTCGATCATGCAGAAGTTCGTCATGCCATCATGTATAAAGTGATAGATACTTTTATTTCAAATGAGGAAGAAAATCGAGATTGGAGTACTGACCTACTTGCATTATATACCGATTTGCAAGCGCAAGGCGAGCGGAGTGAGCAGCAACGAGAATTAAAGCAAATAGATAACACAGCGCCTAGTAAAACACCAATGGCGTATGCAGGGGCCTATTATGATCCTTTGTATGGGAAAGTCGAAGTATCGTTTGAAAAAACAAAACTCGGCTTAAAAATGAGCTCACAATTGAGTGCTCAGCTGACACATTGGCATTTTGACACCTATAGTGCTGAATGGAGCGAACCTTGGATGAGTGATAGCTTGGTCTCTTTTCACTTAGATGAAAATTCAGGAGCTGTCAGGACCTTGAAAGTCGGAAATCGCTCTTACAAAAAAATAGACTAGTAACTACTTCCTATGATTATAAAAGGCAATCTAGTAGATATTATCCAGAAAAAGATCTCACATGTGGCTTTGCATGTAGTGGATGGACGAATAATTAAGGTTGAGAACCTGGAAGGGCAAAGTGATCAGTTCATTTTACCTGGTTTTGTGGATGCGCATGTACATATCGAAAGTTCGATGCTAGTACCATCCGAATTTGCCAAATTAGCGGTAGTACATGGGACGGTAGCCACGGTCTCAGACCCCCATGAAATAGCGAATGTAATGGGCGTAGAAGGTGTGAAGTACATGATTGATAATGGAAACTCTGTTCCTCTAAAATTCAATTTTGGAGCTCCCTCTTGCGTACCCGCCACTGATTTTGAGACGGCTGGTGCCATCGTTTCCGTATCAGATATCCAAGAATTATTGGCAATGCCTGACATCCGATACTTAGCCGAGATGATGAATTATCCAGGCGTATTGATGAACGACCCCAATGTGCTGGCCAAGATTGAAGCAGCCAAGGCTGTTGGTAAACCGATAGATGGTCATGCACCTGGCCTAAGAGGCGAAGAAGCAGCGCGATACATTGCAGCGGGAATTTCAACAGATCATGAGTGCTTTACCTATGAAGAAGGGCTGGAGAAATTGAAGCTAGGAATGAAAATTATCATTCGAGAAGGTAGCGCCGCCAAGAATTTTGAGGCGTTGATTCCCTTGCTTCCGCAATTTCCAGAAAGCATTATGTTTTGTTCAGATGATAAGCACCCTGATGACCTAGTGGAAGGGCACATCAATCAATTGGTGGTACGTGCCATTAAGACAGGTTACGATCTCTATGATGTGCTGCGGGCCGCTTGTATTAATCCCGTACAGCATTATAATCTGCCCGTAGGCATTTTGCAAGAAGGTCACCCAGCAGATTTTATTGTGGTCAAAGATTTAGTAGAATTTGAGGTCTTGCAAACCTATATCGATGGGACACTGGTAGCTGAAGGTGGGAAAAGTTTTATCCAAACCACCCCAGCCGAGATCATCAATCATTTTCAAACGGAACCCCAATCACCAACGGTTTTTGAGATAGCAGCGACTGGGTCCAGATTAAACTTGATTAAAGCCTTAGATGGCGAATTGATCACGGAGAAAGAAGTGGACTTGGCCAAAACCGTAGATGGGCTTGCTATAGCAGATACTGAAAGAGATATACTAAAAATAGCTGTTCTCAATCGGTACGAACCCCAACCACCGGCTCTCGCTTTTATACGAGGATTCGGCCTAAAAAGCGGAGCTATCGCTTCTTGTGTTGGGCACGATTCACACAATATCATTGCCATCGGTACCAACGATGAAGACCTATGTAAAGCGATCAATCTCGTGATTGCAGAACGAGGAGGGATATCGATAGCGAATGGAGATTTATGCAAAGTTTTACCTTTACCCATAGCTGGGATAATGAGTAATAAAGATGGGAAAGAAGTAGGAGAGGCTTACGCCGAACTAGATCGATATGCCAAGGACGAATTAGGTTGTACCCTCAGTGCGCCCTTTATGACCCTTTCTTTCATGGCTTTATTGGTTATTCCTCGGTTGAAATTGAGTGATAAAGGTTTATTTGACGGCAAAACATTTACTTTCATACCGCTATTTGTATAGAAGAACAGTAATTCCAGTACATGCTTCAGGTATTCGGTATTCGACATCACGGACCCGGCTCTGCTCGCCGCCTGCTTCAAGCCCTGGAGGAGATGCAGCCAGATTGCCTTATCGTAGAAGCTCCTGCCGATGCGGAAGGAGCCCTGAAGTATATGGCCTATGAAGAATTGGTGCCTCCTGTAGCTTTACTAACCTATAATCCAAAGAACCTGCAAGAGGCTTCTTACTTTCCTTTTGCTAGTTTTTCGCCAGAGTGGCAGGCAATCCAGTTCGCCTTAAAAGCAACGATTCCCGTACATTTTATGGACCTGCCTATGGGAATGCAGTATACACTTCAAGAATGGGCAAAAGAGGAACGGCAGTTGAATTTCCGAAATACAGATCCGACTGTAGACCCTGCTTTACAACGAGATCCGCTAGGCTACATCGCCCAAATAGCAGGCTATGATGATCGCGAGCGCTGGTGGGAGGCAACCTTTGAGCAAGAGGCAGCAGACCAAGAAGTGTTTTCCTCTATACTGGAGCTAATCCGAACCTTACGAACAGAAAGTGGCCGCCGAGAATCGGACGAAAATCTTCGCCGAGAAGCCTATATGAGAAAAGTAATCCGGAAAGCCATTAAGGATGGATACGAGAGAATAGCCATTGTCTGTGGCGCATGGCATGCACCTGTATTGGCCGATATCGCTCGTTATAAAACAACGAGTGATAATGCCCTACTCAAAGGCATTACCAAGAAAAAAATCAAAACAAGCTGGATTCCGTGGAGCTATAATCGTTTGGCATTTACCAGTGGCTATGGAGCCGGTGTGCTTTCACCAGCCTGGTATGATTTGTTATTTCACCAAAAAGAGGAAGCGGTTACTTATTGGATGATCAAAGTCGCTCAGTTATTCCGCGAGTTTGACTTTAGTGCTTCTTCTGCTCATGTATTGGAATCGGTTCGGCTGGCGGATACCTTGGCTGCGATCAGAGAATTAGCTATTCCAGGACAAACCGAAATGGAGGAAGCAGCTTTAGCGGTATTTGGAGAGGGAGATACCACCCGTTTGGACCTCGTTAGAGATCGATTAGTAATTGGCGAGAAAGTAGGGGCTGTTCCAGCAGATATTCCCTCTATTCCTTTTTTGGAGGACCTACTAAAACAAATCAAATCGTGTCGCTTGACCAAGTATTGGGAAAGCCCTACGGTTGGCTATCTAAAAGGTACATCAACCAATCCAAAAGGAGGAATTGACCTTCGAGAACCCAAAGACCTAGAAAAAAGCCACTTGCTACATCGGCTCAATCTACTGGGAATACCCTGGGGTGAATTACGAGAAGGCAGTGAAAATGCAAAGGGAAGCTTCAAAGAAATTTGGCGCTTGGAGTGGCAGCCCGAGTTTAGTATCCGCTTTATTGAAGTGGGGATTTGGGGGAATACGGTACGAGATGCGGCTTTGGGCTATGTGACGCAAGAGGCACATGATACACCTTCCCTTTCGATTCTAGCCAAGCTAATTGGTGAGGTACTCAAAGCGGATTTAGTGGAATTAATTGACCCGCTCATCAGTCGATTGCAGACCTTAGCGGCTCAAACCCAGGATGTATTCTTTTTAATGGAGAGTTTGCCCGCTTTGGTGGATATTACCCAGTACGGTGATGCACGTAAAACCAATGTCACTGCAGTATATGACCTGATTGATGAGATCATACCTCGAATTTGTGTAGGGATCGGTACTGCGGCCACAGGGATTGATGAAACTGCGGCCAAAGAACTATTTAAAAGATTGATGGCTGTCAATCAGCGAATAGGTTTAGTGAATAGTGACAAGCATCAAAAAGATTGGAATACAGCCCTTCAAAAACTAACGGACGACGCGAGGACTGTTCCCTTAATTAGAGGAATTGCTACTCGACTGCTTTTTGATAAAAGTGTCATAGATCTTCAGCGCACAATGACGCACCTGTATTTTGCCCTCTCAAGCAGCAGCCAAGCATTGGAAGTGGCGCAGTGGCTAGAGGGATTTTTACACGGTAGTGGCTTAGTTTTGATTTACCATCCAGCTTTATGGCAAATTCTCGATCAGTGGGTGAGTAACCTCGCTATTTCTCATTTTGAAGAAGTTTTACCTGTATTACGACGTACTTTTTCCAGTTTCCCCCCTCCCGAACGTATCAAAATGTTGGCCTTAGCCAAAAAGGGAGAAACGGAAGCCTTACCCTCTTTCCAGGAAACCCCTCTAGCTGATCGAGCGGAGTTGGTTTGGCCCACCATGCAGTTATTATTAGGCCTAAATTAGGCTCCATTCTTTTTTAACACTTACTTAATAATGCCTTGATACTGAATTGATCTGTAGTGCTGATCTTTGTCTTGTCAATCATTGACTTCTTGCTGTCATCTTCTCTTTTATCTTTCCTGCAATATCTAAAGTCGCTTTGTCCTTTCGGCCTGCATCGCCCGATCCAGGCCGAAAGATTTTTAATGCTCAGGATGAGCTTCTTGAATCACCTTTATCGATTTTGAGATGATACCTTTCAGCGTTTCCATATCTATATCGGCGAGCTTATTAACGTATAAGCAGCCTTTACTCTGTTTATACTTCCCTAAATGTTTCAGCGATTCTTCATGGTGGCTTAACCCGCCCATGATATAAATGGTAAGGCTTTGTTTTCGCGGAGAAAACCCAGCTAAGAACCATTCTCCTTCTCTACCACTTTTGTACTTGTAGTGATAAGAACCGAAGCCGATCATACTATCGCCCCACATCATGGGCTCTTTGCCAGAAACCTTTTTGAAGGTTTCCAGTAAAACTAGACTATCGGCTTTTCTTTGTTCATTTTCGACATTGCCAATAAAGTCTAAAACGCTTTGACTATTCTGAGCAGTTTTTACCTTTGCCATAAGTCGGATGTTTTGGTGATCCAGTTTACTCTTCAATATAAGTAATTGTGGCTTGATCTGATAAGAAATACTTTTTGTCCTAAAAATTGGGATTTGAGACTTTCATTTTATAGATTGTTTTAGTGCTTGTTGGGAGGTAGGCTTTGGAAGCGAAAATATTCAGTTGTGGGTTCTCTCAAAGCTCATTTTATCCTCCATAGCAGCGCTACGTAGGATAAAATAACTGTGGAGAGGTTCCGTAAATGAATATTTGCAGCCCGAATTGCTACCTCCCAACAAGCACTAAACTAACAAAACAACCCAAACCATTAATGAAGAAGACGCTAAGTCTAGTTTCTCTATGTGGACTAAATGGAACCTATAGTCGTACTATTAATTATTTAGGTACAGCTATTCAAACCCATTTAGCATTCGCAGCTATACTCCTTTTTGCACTCCTTTTCTCCACTACGATATCAGCACAAAGTGAATTCACTGTTGATGATGTTCCCGATCCCAAAAGAACGGGAGGGGGGTATGTCAGCGATCCTACCAATATTATTTCCTTTGAGCAAAGACAAACCCTGAATCAAATTATCAGCCAACTAGAAGGGAATTCTACGGCTCAAATGGGGGTTGTGGTTTTGCCATCTATTGGCCAAGAAGTTCCTAAAGACTTTGCTACAACTTTATTCAACAAATGGGGGATTGGACAGGACGGAGTGGATAATGGCTTGTTGTTGTTAGTTGTGATGGATCAACGCCGCTCGGAAATTGAAACAGGATATGGATTGGAAGCCATCCTGCCAGATGTGATCTGCTATCGGGTGCTCCTAGATGAGCTGGTGCCACAGTTTCAAAAAGGAGCTTATGGAACGGGCTTAATCCGTACTGTATCCCGTCTTAAAACACTATTAGAAGATCCTGCTGCTTTAGAAGAAATGAGAGCTGCTGAAAGCGGACCTCCTGTAAAATATCTATTTGGCCAACGCTTACCTCCTGTTTTGTATTGGTATATAATCGCCGCATTCTTGTTTCATGTGGGGATTACGGCTTGGGTAATGATAACCCTTGGGAATAAAGAAGACCTGTATGATAAATATCGTCACATTCGTTATGTGCAGGGTATCTTCTTCATGGTTATTTTCCCGATCCCCTATATCTTTTTCTACTTCGCGATTCGCAAAGTGGCTGAAAAAATTCGAAACCAACCTCGCTTTAGTAAGTTGAATGGAAAGCCGATGTATAAGATGTCGGAGGAAGAAGAGGATGAATTTCTAGAAAAAGGGCAGGTTACAGAAGAATCATTAAAAGTAGCAGACTATGATGTGTGGATAACCGAGGATCATGATGATGTAATGATACTCCGTTATGCCAAGCGTTTCCCCGCCTATGCCAAATGCCCCGAGTGTAGCTATATCACTTATCACATGGCACAAACCCAGTCTCTACGCCGGGCTACCTATAGCCACTCTGGCAAAGAGAAACAAATTTACGAATGTAAAAATTGTGACTACATCCATAGTAAAATTGTGATTATCCCGCAGAAAACGCGGAGCTCATCCAGCACTGTCTCTTATACACATCTCCGAGCCCACGAGACCGAGGCTGATCTCG
>CAJXUM010000265.1 GCA_913060855.1 uncultured Lewinella sp.
CTTATCTGAAAACTACTTTTGTGCTTTCATTTAAGAACTAAAAATACAAGCATGTTAAAGAAGATGTTAGGTCTCGCTCCAAAACTAGAATCAGATGGGTCTTACAGTCCATCAAAGATCGCTTTAAAGCTAGCGACTAGTGGAAAAACTGATTTCGAGAATATTTCCTACACGAAATATAGCGGAAGCAGGTCGAAGATCTTGGTGATTTTCACCGAACAAAAAAACATGAAAATGCAGAATGGCAAATTGTTTTCTACCGGAAACCATCCGGTAGAAGCCCTATTGCCTATGCTACATCTTAAAAATGCTGGTTTTGATTTTGAAATAGCCACCCCAACAGGAAAGCCTGTCGTTTTTGAAATGTGGGCTTTCCCAGAGAAAGACGAACAGGTGAAATCTATCTACAATGAATACAAATCAAGTTTTGAGCAACCACAAAAATTACAAGACTTTATTGATACTTCATTAGCCGACGTGGCCTCTTATGCAGCAGTATTTGTACCTGGTGGACATGGAGCTATGTTAGGGATTCCAGAAGACAGAAACGTTGGCCAACTATTGAACTGGGCACATGAAAACGATTTGTTTACGATCAGCCTTTGTCACGGACCAGGTTCATTCTTAACCACTACGCTAAATGATCAGAAGTTTCTTTATGAAGGATACAACATGGCTGTGTTTCCAGATTCTGTAGATAAGCAAACACCTATGATTGGTTACTTGCCAGGACATATGCCTTGGGGATTGAGTGAAAAACTAAAGAGCTTAGGCGCTAATATTGTGAATACTAAGTCAGACAAAACCGTTTGTTTGGATAGAAAACTAATCACAGGAGCCAGTCCTTTGGCTGCTAATGAATTGGGTAAACTAGCTGCCCAAACTTTATTGAAAGAGTTGAAATAAAACTACTTAGCAGGTCGGCATAGCTGCGCATATTCCTTCGTCGCACCTTAGCTATGCCGACGTTTTTGGGGCCGCAAAAATAAAAACTAAGTCGCAGAGAGCCCGCTGAGCCGAAGTGCTCAGCGAGTTGTCTTAGGCTTAATACTGTCGTTTTTACCGAAACCGCTTGGGGCCAGGCAAAACTAAGGCCCATCCTATTCCGATCGCTTACCCTCACATTTTGCATTTCCTGAGATAATCGATAACTTGCTAGGCGGGTGAATTGGAGTGCCTATCAACAAGTTTGGCCTCTTTGCAAGTAGGGGAGTGATGAAAAACGCCCGCTAGCAGAAGTCATGGCGATCAGGTGCCCAGGCCACATAGCCTAGGCGTCCACTTTTACTAAAAAAAAGGCTATTAAATAAATGGAATATAATGACAAGAATTGAACACGTAAATATTACAGTACCAGATATAGATGCGGCGATTAGTTTTCTTAAAATTGTAGCGCCTGACTTTGAGGTACGAAAAGATAATAAATCATCAGATAGTTATCGTTGGGCACATATAGGGAATGAAAGATATTATTTTGCTTTACAAGAAGCACATTTGGATGCCGCTCCCCAAAAACAACACCAAACTTATAAAAACTATGGAATAAACCATGTAGCTTTAATCGTATCAAACATCCAAGAAATTGAAGAGAAACTGATGGCTGGCGGTTACCAAAGAGGGATTGAAACACCAGTAGAAAAGTACAGAAAGCGGGCTTATTATTTCGACAAGGCAGGTTTTGAGTGGGAGTTAGTAGAATACCTCTCCGAGAAGCCAAGTGAAAAATATTTGTACGAGTAAAAACAGGCTCTAAAAAAGAGAAAAGTTACCCTAGAATCATATTTGAACGAGAGAAAAACGAACCATATGATATTGCAAATTATCAAATTGAAATCAAATCTTCCTGAAGAAGAACTATTAGCCAAGGCGAAAGAAAGAGAGCCTCAGTTTAAAGCTATTCCAGGTCTTTTACAGAAATATTATGTGAAAATTGATCAGTCTGGACAATACGGAGGTATCTACGTCTGGGATTCTCCCGAATCACTTAAATCTTATAGAGAATCCGACCTGGCAAAAAGTATTCCTGAGGCATACGAAATTGTGGAAGCTCCAAATATTGAGATCATGGACATTCTATTTCAATTGAGAAAATAGAAAAGGCGGGACTAACAACGTGCAAAACGGCCATCGTCGCTAAACGCCTACGCCGATTGCACCGAGCGTTATAGATCATTCGATACTAGCAGAACCAAATCGAAAAACTGTTAGTTAGGTTATTAGAATTGCTGAAGCATTTCTTTTTAGCGCTGTTGAGGAAAAGGCTATTGTGATTG
The DNA here is from genome assembly GCA_913060855.1 of uncultured Lewinella sp. Classification (GTDB taxonomy): domain Bacteria; phylum Bacteroidota; class Bacteroidia; order Chitinophagales; family Saprospiraceae; genus DT-111. The sequence continues at coordinate 2,274 of CAJXUM010000265.1, forward strand.
TAAGGGCAGAATGGAAGAGCAAAGCGTCTTATTTGAAATTTTCAAATTCAGAAAAGTTTAAGGCAACGATGAGACAATTTGGGAAGTACTATGTGGGAAAGCCGACAGTAACGATTAGCAAAATCTTGTTTGAGATGTAAATAAAAACAACACGCAAGCTTGTGTGGTATTAACAAATATAAGGTAGAGGATTACATTTCAACAAGAATAAATAATGAAACAAATATTCAAAATATTAGATTTTTTCGCACCTGGAATGGCCTCTAAAATTGCCTATCGATTTATGTCAAATCCAAGAGTTAGGAAACTCAGAGGTTTTGAAGAAGATATCCTCGCAAAATCAACTCAAAACAGAATTTCTTTTAAAGAATTTCAAGTTCAATCTTACGCTTGGGGAAAAGAAGGGAATCCAATTGCCCTTTTGGTTCATGGATGGGAAGGGCAATCCGGGAATTTTGGAAATTTGATTGATTTGCTAATCAAGAAAGGCTATCAAATTGTTGCTTATGACGCCCCGTCTCACGGAAAAAGCTCAAAAGGGGCCACGAGTATGTTTGAATATACTGACTTCATCACGGAAAGGATAAAAGTGCATAAACCAGCAGTAATAATTAGTCATTCCTTTGGCTCAATTACTACGCTACTTGGGCTAAGAAGAAACGCTGAATTCTTTTTAAACCAATGGATTATTGTAACTACACCTTTTAACTTTCAAGACCGTATTGATCAAATGAAAGAACAGTTAGGGTTTACCAATCGAACAGTTGAAAAACTTGTTCCTCTTTTGGAACAGGATACCGAATACACAATTGAGGAGTTAAATGTTGGAAAAACTGCCCCCCAATTGAATAATTTAGGTTCTTCTGTCATCATTCACTCTCAACAAGATAAAGTCATACCAATAGGTGACGCACGTAAGGTGCATAGACATCTTGCTAATTCAGAAATGATTGAATTAAAAAATTTAGGACACTATAGAATATTATGGTCAGAGGAATTGAAGGAGATAATTGATGAGAAAATAGAAGAACAGCACACAACATAGTACAAGCGATAATACTTCCTAAGCGGTCGCACGCCACAAATACTAACTGTTCGATGCTATCAAAAAAGCAAAAATGAAGGGAATAGGAAATACGCCGTTAATCAAGATTGAAAAACTTACTGATTCAGAAAGTGCAGAGATATATGTCAAATTTGAAGGTGCAAATCCTACGGGAAGTATGAAAGATAGAATGGCACTTTCAATGATTGAAGGTGCTGAAAGAAGAGGGGACTTAAAAAAAGGAGGAACTGTGGTTGATTACACAGGAGGCAGCACAGGAAGTTCTTTGGCAATGATATGTTCGGCAAAAGGATATAAAGCTCATTTTGTTTCTTCCGATGCTTTTGCTGAGGAGAAACTACAAACAATGAGAGCATTTGGGGCTAAACTAGAATTAGTCACAAGTGAAAATGGAAAAATCACAGCAAATGTAATAGATACCGCACTTGCCCGAGTACAAGAAATAGCAAAGCAACCGAATACATTTTATACTGATCAATTCAAAAACATTGACAATCGAAATGCCTATCATAAAATGGCAAAAGAAATAATGGATGAGTTGGGAGTTGAAATTGATGAGTTTATTGCTGGAGTAGGAACTGGAGGTTGCTTTTCAGGGAATGCAGAAGTATTTAAGAAGAATATTCCTCAGATTAAATGTATCCCTGTTGAACCTTTCAATGTAAGAACATTATCTGGAGGTGACACCTCAGGCACTCATCGACTTGAAGGTATGGGAGCGGGATTTATTCCTGAAATATGTCGTTTGGATTTAGCAGACCAAATAATAGCGGTAAAAGATGAAGACGCATATAAAACTGCCAGAGATTTGGCAAGAATTGAAGGGATATTTGGAGGGATTACCTCTGGGGCTAATGTGTGGGCTGCTATTCAAAGAGCAAAAAAATTGGGCAAAGGGAAAAAGATAGTAACTGTTATTTGTGATTCTGGATTAAAATATTTGCAGGGAGATTTATATAAATGAAGAATTAAAAACAGGATAGCTCCTCATTACACGAACTACCCTATGCCTTTTCTACAAACAGATGCCGTTCAACCTTTCACAGTTCGGAATCTCAACCGGTCGCTGATTTGGCCTCGGCTGATTTCTCCAAAAAAAGCCTGCCCATCCGCTAGCGGTTCTCTCCGTTCATCTCGGTAAGGTGCATTCTCTTTCAACAGAATCTGTCTGCATCTACATCCGACCGCAAGCAAGCCAGGACCACCAAAATTGTCAGAGAAGGATATTTTTCTATTTTGCAGCTTTTGCCTTTCTCCATGATGTAGGAATTCAAAAAAAACAAGCCGTTCCAATGGGAATTATTAAAACCAAAATCAATATGAAAATTAAATCCTTGCTATTTTTTACTGTGCTGTGCTTTTTATTTGCTTGTACTCCAAAGGATAATGGAAGTACTACTACAAGCATTAACGATTCGAAGGCCAGCAATTCGGAGGAAAAGCCGAAGGCTGTAGAATTAAGTTTTGAAAATACTCGATGGAAGAGCACGGATGACCCAAAATCCGTAATTGAAGTCAAGAATGGCAAATGGAATTCCTTGTACGATGGGGAAATTTTGAGCATCGGGGATTATACATTTGAAAAAAAATCCGATGGTTCGCTACTAACTATCGATGAGAATGGTGAGGTTTATAAGTACAACATCATTAAACATACAGAGACAGAACTACAAATGGCCATGATGGGTGGCAGAGGCAATACATTAAGTTACGAGAAGTATTAGTTCATCAACATAAGGGCCATCAACTCCCAACATCATATATTCGTCGCTTTACACTTCTTCAGCCTGCGCACCAACCAGCGCAATACTACTTACTGGAGTAGATAATCATAGAAATGGATTGGGTACAATTGGGCCCTATCGCAGAGAATCAAAGAGGACTTCCAGATTATCTTAACTTTGAGGTGATCACCGTCTCAACACTTTTACGGGATAAGGGACCTCAACTCATTTCAAGCTCCATTATAGTATACTGAAGAAATTTGAGGAAGAATACAATGAGATGCAGTACCAAGAAAGTTACTTTGAAGAAATAAACAAGAAGATTGCTCCAGACTTTGCATTTGACAAGAAAGGAGACATAGTCGGAATAAAACTTCCTCTGATCATTAATGAGGCAGAAAAAAACTTCCTCTGAGCTATTTATGGAAGATAGAAGGGAATAGGCAGTTCATTCTTTCCAGGATCATTGAGAAAGTGGTGGGTTATAGCCGCCACCAATATTTCAAGGAGGAAATTTTGATACCACTTGGGCTGAACAATACTTTCGGTTCGCTTAGTGAAGTGGATATAGATGATGTGATGAGCGGCTATTATGTTGGCATTGATTCTGATTTCAAGAGTGAGGATCAAGGAATGTTAGCTACAGCAGAGGATGTAGGGATATTCTTGCGTGCATTAAATGATGGTTCAGTGTTTAATGAAGGTGAACAGGCCATCTATTCCTCAATTTACGTGTATGAGCATACCGGTCTGGTTCCTGGCTATCAGAGTATTGCCAAATACCACAAAGACATCAACACGGTTGTTATTCAATTTAATAATACAACTGACTTTGATGGATATGACTGGAATTTATCGGAAATCATATATAGTCGTATTGTAAAAATAGTGAGAAATAAAAAAAGCTGATAACAAAGCAAACATGCCCTAACTTTATGGTCACGTTGTTGTAACTTTAGATATAACTATATTATTATGAGATATCTAGCAGCAATATTATTGACTTTTGGTCTATTCTGTTCTTGCGACAAAGACGACGGAACTATTTCAGTCGGTCTATTAGCAGAACACAGAGGGGTGTACATCAATGACTTTTATAGCGGAGGTATTTTAGGCAATAGTACCCTGGAAGATGATCTGCTAGCATGGGTTGATGAAAATGATTTTACAGACATCTATCTCTACAATATTGGATCCGCTCTTGGAGATGGATTAGCGGATGATTTACGCGCTTTTGTGAAAAAAGCACATAATGAAGATCCCTATGTAAAAGTATCTTTCGTTTCTGCTGGATTTGGAGATTCGTTTACTGCAATTGAAGCCTACCATGATGGCCGGAAAGATAGCCGACCCGACGGCATTGTAAGCGAAATTGAATTTTGGAACGGCAGTATGAACTTTGCTGACGATTATGCACCTTGGATTGACAAAGTAAATGATTTGAAATTTACCCCACCGCCGGGCGATGTTGCACCACTCAATGCAGGTATAACCCGTCAATTCTACATTGGTAAAATTAAAGACCCTGGAATGCCTCCAAGCTTAACCATCGCAAAGGAGTTGGTCATGCACCACGATGAGATTTTCTTAACCAACTATCATAGCGACGCTTGGCATTTATCTGCTTCTACTGCCGAAAATTCTATTGTCAATAAGCTGAATTTGTTGGCCCAAGCGGGGATGGAACTTGACAAAGAAGTGAATATTGTTATTCTGTTTAACGTCTATCAAATGTCGCCATCTCCAGAAATATGGGATTATTTTGCCACCACAGGAATGGACAATGAATTCGAAGATGCATTTGTGGAATGGGGGGCTGAATATGATGCTAGCACAGACATTACCAATAAAGCGTTCCTAAACCTAAAGGGTTTTGGTATTTATAGATACAGCGATGCCGAAAATGCAAGGCCTTAACACCGTTCAGCCAACCATTAGCGGGCATCAAAAGCATGAAATATGAAACATATAATAATCGGGATTACCGCAATACTTTGCTTTGGGGTCTGCCAAGCTCAAAACATCCCCACAAAAAGTGAACTTGTAAGTCATTATGGTTTTGAGCAAAAAACAATTCAGGCTGATCAAGAAGACATCGTTTACTACACCTACGCTAATGATTCATCTCCGAAAACAAAAATGGTGCTGTACCTTCAAGGTAGTGACCCGAGTCCTCAGTTTTCCTACAAAATAAAGAACAATCAAGCCCAAAAACTATGTTGGTTAAATGGTGAATTCAAGGAACTTTCGGACGAGTATGTTTATGTAGTAATTGAAAAGATAGGATTTGAAGGAGTAATTGACGAAGATAATATTCCAAGGCCTGAAATTTATCAGCAAAAAAATTCACTTGACAATCGTGTTTTCAGAGCTAATGAGGTAATAAATAAGTTATGCTCAGTCAATAAATTTGATAAAATCATAGTTTATGGACATTCCGAAGGCTGTCTCTTATACACATCTGACGCTGCCGACGAAGAGGATAGTGTAGA
>CAJXUM010000266.1 GCA_913060855.1 uncultured Lewinella sp.
GGTAGATTCACTCAAAAATTGTAACACCAGGCTTTGTCGATTGGCACCAATCACTTTTCGAATGCCCACTTCCTTGGCCCGATGCGTCGCCCTGGCTGTGAATAAATTGATGAAATTAATACTGGCAATGACAAGAATGAATAAACCCACGATACCGAAAATATAGATATAACTGCGATCACCATTGGTCGCCATTTCTCGATGTAACTTGGAGCCCAGGTGAATATCGGCTATCGGCTGTAGAAAGGGGGTATATGCCGCGGAGGTTTTCTCATCCAAGTGTAAAGCTAGCATGTCATCCAATTTCTTTTCCACCTCCTTTACTTCAGCATCCGGTCGCAACAATAGGTAAGAATAGTACTGGTTCCAACGCACCCATTTGTCCCCCTGATCCGGTGGGGTGTACGAATTCAGAGAGACCAAAAAGCGGAAACCAAAATGAGAATTGTCAGGGATATCCGCTACGATTCCGGTTATGGTCAACTCTACTTCATTGTTGAAGTTCAGACTTTGGCCCATCGCTTTTTCATTGGGGAAATACTTATCAGCCAAGCTTTGCGTGAGTACGATGCTATTGGGTTCACGCAATGCTAAAGCAGGGTCTCCTTCCAGTAGGGGCCAGCTGAAAATATTAAAGACACTTGGATCTGTGTAAAGTCCTCCTCTTTCATAATGTTGCTGATCGCCTCGGGTGACGAGTGCTTGACGATAAAATACAAAACGACAGGCCGCTTCGATTTCAGGGATTGTTGCTTCTGCTTCTGGTGCCCAAGGCTCCGATACCTTTGCAATCCCATTTTCATAAGCCGCTCCAGCTGAATGATTAGCTAGGCGATAAATGCGTTGATGATTCTCATGATAACGATCGAAACTGAGCTCATCTTGAATGTATAGTCCCACGAGAAGACAACAGGCAAAGCCGATCATGAGTCCAAGCACATTGATCAGCGTATAGCCTTTGTTTTTGATCAGATTCCGTCGGGCGATTTTTAGGTAGTTACGATACATATTCAGGTGATTTAAAGATGATTCTTCTCTTTTTTTCCAACTAAAGGGACGTAAGAAGCCAATGGCATCGATGACGTAGCCCCATTTGGCTCGCCTAGGACTGAATTGCTCCAATCGCCTTTCGTAAATCTCTTCTAAATCGCCTTGTATACCCTCTAATCGATGAGGGTCGCAAATTCGTTCTAACAGGCGATTGATCCAGCGGGGTGGGTTGGGTTGCTGCATATCCATTAGAATTTGAAGGCCAGTTCAGGAATAGAATCCCAGAGGTCATTTCGAAGGGACCGACTATGACTCAAGACTTTCTCTCCGGCTGGCGAAACCAGGAATAATAACTTTCTTCTTCCTCCTCGCTTGGCTGTCGATTCACCATACTGAGAAGTAACATATCCCTTTTTGTCCAAGCGATGCAAAGCAGAATGAACCGTACTAATCGTGACCTTCCTACCACTGCGGCGAGCAATCTCTTCTTGGATGGCTACGCCATAGGCATTATCGTACAAGACTGCGACAATGAGTAAAACTAGTTCTTCAAATTCACCTAAATGCGTTCCTTTCATCAGACTGTTTTTATTTCTTTCGTAAATGTCGAAATAATTAATCAAAAAGACAAAAGAAGAAAAAAAAGGTTGCATCTATCCAGGATAAAGAGGAGAGAGGAGGATTTAGTATCTTAGTAGAATCCAAAACGATAAGAGAGGGAGAGAAATTTGATCCATTTATTTCCGTCAAACTACTAAGAAAATTTATAACCAACCACAGAACAAACAAGGATGAAAAAAACAAACGCCAGAAGAGCTTTCATAAAAGGCAGTATCGGCTTATCTGCTGCCGGAATACTGGGCATTACACCAAGCTTAGCGGCTCCCAGTGGATTAATTGCCGAGCCAAAGCACCTGTTCAAACTTAGTCTGAATGTGTACTCTTTCAATGCTTTGTTAAGGGAAGGGAAAATTGACTTATTCGATGTACTAGATTTCTGTGCCAAATACAACTTTGAGGCCATTGATCCGACTGGATACTACTTTCCCGACTATCCCAAAGTTCCTTCCGATGACTACATCTACCGCTTCAAACAGCGTGCCTTCCTACTTGGTTTGGACATCAGCGGAACGGGTGTACGAAATGATTTTGCGCAAGCTGATGCGGCAAAGCGAGCAAAGGATATCGAACTAATCAAGCAGTGGATTGCTGTAGCGGTTAAAATGGGATGCCCACATGTCCGGATCTTTACGGGGCGTTCTAAAACCACAGATCATTCGCGTGAGGAGGTCTTTGCGTGGATAGCTGAGGCGATTCAGGAATGTTGCCATGAGGCGGCCAAGTATGGGGTCATGATCAGCCTGCAAAACCACAATGAATTTTTGCAAGATGCCGATGAAGTAGACCGTTTATTCAAAATGGTAGACTCGCCCTGGCTAGGCCTAAATCAAGATATTGGTAGCTATCGTCAAAAAGACCCCTATGCCGAAATTGCCCAGAACATCGGACACGCAATTACTTGGCAAATCAAAGAAAACGTCTGGATCAATGGAGAACAAACGCCTACGGATTTTGTCCGCCTATTCCGTATCATCAAGCAGGCCAATTATCGAGGCTATTTACCGCTGGAAACATTGGGCAAGGGCGATCCCTTCGAGAAGGTACCTCGTTTGTTGGAGCAGGTGAAGGCGGCGATAGTGGAGGTGGAGAAGTCGTAGGCTCCGGCTGCGCGCTGCTATCCCCTTCAGGGGACTAAGGGGCGCGGGTGGGAGATAGTCGTAGGCCTCTCGGAGGTGGCTTTTTTGTTGAACACGGAGGCAAGCCAGCGATGAGGATGACGTAGCCGCCAATTTATTGGCGAAGCTCAATGCCAGCGCCCAGTCGCCAACACAGCGACGAGGATGACGTAGCCGTCAATTTATTGGCGAAGCTCAATGCCAACGCCCAGTCGCCAACACAGCGATGAGGATGACGTAGCCGTCAATTTATTGGCGAAGCTCAATGCCAGCGCCCAGCCGCCAACACAGCGAGGGCGCTGATATGTTGATTCAACACGGACCGGCCTGTTCTGACGAACGTCAGGCAGGGGCACAGCGTTTTTTTCACGCCTTTTACTTTCCAGTGCTATCTTGAGGCTCAGTTACCAGGGACGGGACAGGTGCCGGTTATAAACCGAGCACCAGCGGCTAGGGAACTTCAGTCGTACCTTTTGATTTTGATTTCCATTGTCATTTTGATTCAGAAGGTCGGAAGTTATTTCATTTTGAACAACGGGGGATATAGTAACTTATCCATATAACTCAGATTTTGATGCGCCATCACACCTGGCTCAATTAGCGCTTCCCCATAAATGGTGCTGGCAATACTGAATAATGGCTTTAACTCATCTTCGATGGCTTTTTCAACCCCTCCTTCGGTAATTTGCTTATAGGTCCATTTTTCTTTTCCCTCCGCAAATGGTTGAAGGAATTCAAATGCGTTTTTCATGCTTTTTCCATCGGCGCTGGTATAATTCCACAAGTCCACCCCAAGTGGCATTCCCATTTCGGCTACAAAAGTCATTACCCGTAAATTCATCGAGCAGTAATGGATGGATTTGGTTCGCCCAATCTCGCGAGGCTGCTTACCTTCCGGTGTGAATTGTGCCTCGATACGTTTTATCTTTGCGGCTTCCAACCTACTTATGGCATCGGCTTCCAATCCCAGATACCGGGCAAGACCCACCATCTGATAGTCATAGCAGGTGGAGTGATTTTGTAATCCATTGTCGTTATCAATCCCCAATTGACTAGTTTTTAACCAGGCGTAATAATCAGTCAGCCAGGTGTTCAATACTTTCATTTCTTCTTCAGACCACAAGCCATCCGATTGTAATAACTGTATCGTGTTTATCACGGTAGAAATGCTTCTCCATTCAATGATTCCCGCACGTCTACCATCTACCTCACCTGGAATTCCTTGCCCGAAATTAATGTGCGGATTCACCTTGGTGGCCTCATCTATAAACCATGTTTTTAGGATCGATTTGGCTTTATCGGCATACTTAACTTCACCTGAGAAATAGAAAGCCATGGATAACTTACTTAGCCCACCAAACATTCCACTCAAGCGAACCTTGTCGGTGTCATTCCCTCTGGACATAGGATTAATCTCTCCATCCCTCACAATCCAGGGAAAACCGTCTTCCGTTTCTGGGTTGGGCCATCGATAGGGAGCTATACTCATATAATCGTGTTTGTCCCCACTTGGTGGAGCCTGCGTTTTATTAGTGACCGGATTGGGAGCTTTAGTCAGTTCTTCATTGGCCCCAGCGATAAGTAGATCATAAGGTTCTGTGAAGTATTGATCTTTCTTTTCGATTAAGGACTTTACTTTTTCCAGCCGCTCTTCGCTCAGAAAAATCAACTGAGGCTTGGTTTCGGTTTGCGTGGCCTTTTGTTCGACTAAACTTTTGCATGATGATAGGTACATCAACAGCGCACAGCAAATCATTATTTTCGTTTTCATTCCTTTAAGTTTTTCAACACAAGACTAGAATATGCGCTTAGAATTAATCCAACTGGGGTGTTTGAACCACTCCTTCACCTTTCAAGAAGGCCCGATAATTAATAGCATTATTGCTGGTGTCAAGCTTCAGGTTCCACTTTTGTAGGTAATAATCACGACCTTGAAAATCATCTCCTATATCTTCCAATGCAGCCTGCAGTTTGTTGTCTAATTCCAGTTGAAGCGCAGCAAATTCAGCTTGATGAATCAGGTTATTCATTTGGTATGGATCCTGCTTATTATCGAAGAACTTACTGGCGCCGTCCAGGGTTCGGGCATACGTATATTGTTTCGTGCGAATAGCTCGGTATTCCGGATATTTATACTCGCTAGTGAAAGGACAGACGCTCATCACTAGGGCCGCTCTATCGACCTCCGGATCCGGAGACTTTATCAAGCCTGAGAGGTCTTCCCCTTCGATGCTTTCCGGAATATCGATATTCGCCAAGGTTAAAAGAGAGGGGAGGATATCCGGAGTATTGATGGGAGCATTGACTATTGCCCCTTTATCTTTCCCTATTCCCGGATACCTGATCAAGAATGGAACTTTGATGGACTCATCCCATGCCAGTTGTTTGGTAAAAGGCCTGATCCCATGAGCACCCATTATTTCACCATGATCTGCTGAGAATACGACGATGGTGTTTTCCGATAAGTTGAGCGCTTCGATTTGATCTAAAATACTGCCGATAACCTCATCGGTGGCCGTACAATGTGCATAATACCCCTGAAGTTCTTGTCGAGCCCTGTCTTTCCAGTCATCAGATACATTAGGGGCAAGAATGATGTCTTCTTCGGGGTACATATCTTTGTACTTTTGCGGAGCGCTATGGTGCGGAAAATGTGGTGTGGCAATGGATAGAAAAAGCAGAAAGGGCTGATCATTTTGCGCCTGTTCTGCCATGTAATTGTTGGCGTCTGCTGCAATAGCAAATGGCGAATAATCCGGCCAATATTTTATCTCCGGATCATCGTTGTCATAATAGGCCATTTTATTATAGTTGTGAGAACATTCCAATGCTTTCCAATAATCAAACCCCTGACGTCTTTCGGGCGCTACGTTGTTAAGCCGCCCGTGTCCATCCAAGTGCCATTTGCCAAGAAAGCCGGTATGATAGCCTTCGGCCTTAAATATTTCAGCCATGCAAAGTTCCTCATCCGGTAAATAGAGGTCGTTTAAAAACATCCCCGTTGAGGTAGGATAGCGTCCGGTAAGCAGTGCCGCCCGATGAGGTGTGCAAACCGGCGAAACAGATACTGCATTTGAGAAATTGACCGCTTCCTTAGCGAAGCGGTCGAGGTTTGGCGTTTTAACATTGGGATCACCCGAATAGCCAAAGGCCGAAGCTCGCCATTGATCGGTCAATATGTATACCACATTGGGTTTTGCAGCTTGTTCTTTCTTTTGACAGGCTGTGAACACAAAAATGCCAATGAGCAAGAGCGATGTTATATGAATTGGTTTTTTCATTTTCGATTGAGTTAGAAGAACTGATCTCTAAGTTAGAGTTTGGGTTCCCATCCTTTGGCGTACTTTCTACCCCAGAGTTTCATGGCTTTTTTATTCAACATTTTGCCCGTTTGGGGATTAATATCAAAACCTCTATTAATACGATAAGCTACGTTGCCATAGTGAACCATAGCCATACTTATGGAGGCATCATCGATTGGCGCTTTTAACACCACTTTACCATCCCTGTCATAAAGAATATATTTGCCACGATCCACATAGACTGTTCCTTCGCTACCGTATATGATGGTACCTCGTCCAGAGCTGTATGTTGGGTGTCCATTTCTACTTTTCCGGATTACGCGCAATGTAGTCCAATAGCAATGCCTTTACGTCCCCGACTGTACCTTGTTTTAATCCACCATTGGTAGCACCGGTGATCCAGTAAAGTATCATTCCTGCATCAGAACAATCCCATTTGCCTTTTTGAAATAGGACTACATTATCTACTTCAGCAATTTTTCCCTGAAGCCATATCTGCTGGACACGTGAATCCGGATGATCCCTTGCCCAATCCCACTCAGCAATATCTACTTTTAGGTCTATATTTTGATCAGGAATTCGAACCTCTTCTATCCCAAAATCCAAAATCTGTTGCCAGGTATAAAAGTCACCAGCATTATCATTTGCCGGATGATGGGTCAATACTTTTACATATTTGTGCTTTTCTTTTGGGGTGGCATCTAAAGCAAGGCCTATAATGTCGGGCTCTCCGGCTTCAACAATCCAAAGCGGATCATCGGCAGTTGAGGCATTGATGGCATGGCATAAATCTTTTAGGGTTTCTTCTTGCTGCCACTTTGCATCATAAAAAGTAAGCGATTCAAAACCTCCCCAGCGCCTAGCGGTTACATCGCAGCTGGACTGCATCAGCGCGTGGCGTTCAATTTCTGCTTTTTCCGAAATTCTTGCTCCTCTTACCAAATCACAGCTGTGTGAATAATGCACCAATCTTCCTTCCAATCCTGCTGCACGTAATAGGGCAATTGAGATAGCTGTACCTCCCAGGTCATCAGGATCCGGTGAGTTTCCATCCGCAACAATGGCCACTCGCCCTGCCGGAGGATTAATTTTGGGGGATGAAATGGGCATTGTTTGAACAGGGCCCAACAAACGGTTAAACCAGCGATTAGCTACTTCTATTTCCAATTCCTCTACCGATGATGTTGGACTGAAACTGGCAAGTAACAATATGCCCAATAAGAGCACCAAATGCCCTTGCCTTCTTCTTAGAGCGTTTCTAAATTTATGGATCATTGATTTCATATTACTTTAGTATTTGCAGATGCTTTAAAAGCTTCGTAGTGAATTCAATTTGAATAGATTCGATTTCCTTTTCACCGTACAAATCATGCCTCTCATTCGGGGCGTTTATCAAGTGGTAAACCTCTCCTGTAATAAGTAATATTCTTGCTAGGTGCAACCTATTATTTCTGTCTCTTATACACATCTCCGAGCCCACGAGACCGAGGCTGATCTC
>CAJXUM010000267.1 GCA_913060855.1 uncultured Lewinella sp.
GAGATCAGCCTCGGTCTCGTGGGCTCGGAGATGTGTATAAGAGACAGCTATAAATACCGGCTTGCAAGGTCACATCGGTAAATTTCGCGCCATCATTTCTATACAATTTATCCCCCCCTAATTCATCTGGCTTATCACGCATACTGCGGAATAGCTCGATCTTACTGGGATCCTTGAAGCTATTGTTTAGCAGGTAGCAATCGAGATCCCCATCTAAGTCATAATCGAAAAAAGCGGCTTGTGTAGAGTATCCTTTATTGTTCAATCCCCATTGGGCGGCACTTTCAGTAAAAGTTAAGTCACCGTTGTTGATAAAAAGCTCATTCTCCTTATTATCGCCCGCAACATCTCCTGAATTACTGACGTAGATATCCAACCAACCATCTCCATTTACATCTGCCATGGTCACGCCCGTACTCCAGGCCTTAGTACCTGCTATACCGGCTTTCTCTGTAATATCTTCAAATTGGAAATCACCCTTGTTTAAGTAGAGTTTATTCCCGGTGAGGTTAGCCGTGAAGTAGAGGTCGGGGAGCTGGTCGTTATTAATATCGCCAATCGAGACCCCTCCTCCATTATAGAAATTACGGTAGGTCAAGATATTGAAATCATTTCTATCTGCTACCTCATTGACAAAGCTCACGCCGGTCTTTTCCGCGGGTAGCAGTTCAAAGAAAGTATGGTCGGGAGTGGAGGTGGATTCTTTTGTTGTCACTGTGCCATCAGTAGGTTCACAGCTTGACATAACAAAACTCAGTAGTAGGAAAAAATAAGCTACTCTTACGCGCATTGCTCTATGTTTTATAGGGTGCATATCATTAGGAAGTACCGGTCTTAGTTTTCAAAAATACCATTGCCTTGGCTACCCATGTAAGCGCCCCACTTTGGCGCCTTTTTTACCCGAATGGCTGTGCTTACCCTTTTGATGCTCATCCCTAAGAATCGAGTAATATCATTGGGGTTAAAATTCTGGGTGTAAATGATGTCAAGATAGCCATCCTGGTCGAGGTCGCCGATCCAGGGGGTAGAATAGATATTCCGAAATCCTTCCGTTTTATCAATCGGGCGATAGTTTTTTCGTTTGAAATCCAGGGCGATTATTTGGTTATTTATACTTTCTGGAGAGCGTATATCTTCGGTGATTTTAAAATCACAATCGTATTCATTGATACTGAGAATGGCTTCATCAAAACCATCATTATCTAGGTCGTAAATGACGGGCGAGGATAAACCTGTGCACCCCAATGTATCCTGATAGCTGATCTCGCCTGTTTTTCCATCTAGTACTACCTGCATGGCAAAGTTGTAATCTGGCCAGGTACCATGGCAGAGCGTAGCCAATAAATCGGGTCCTTTTTTATCATTGAATTGGCCTATAGCGAAAGCATTACTGGACTCCATAGCTGGAAATGACTGCTGCCAAATGATGGCCTTGTTTTTTCCATCAATGGCTGAAACTCGTCCGGCATGAGAAATTACTAATATATCTAATATCCCATCTTGGTTAATATCTACTAAGCTTGGGGGAGCAATATAGCCATGGTCTTCTTCTTGGATCAAAGGATGAGCCTGGGAGAGTTGCTTTTTCATTAAGTGGGACAGCGAACTAAGGTAAAGCTTCCCACTCATTGTCTCTCCGCCCGATCCAAATAAGATCATTCCTTCACCGGATGTGGCGTCTGTAAAATAGACAGGAGACATATAGGATTCTTGCCCATCGGGCATGGTGTCAGCGGCTATAATATTCCCATTTTGAAGGTCAAAAAGCATCAGCACACCTGGATAGCGATCTTCCGTTGAACCTGCTTTTGCATCCCAATTCCCACCATTTACAGTGAGTAGTTCTGGAATTCCATCTTCCGTTTGGTCGGGTACTAGTACGCTATTGTAAAAATTGAAGCGTGCATATTGTAAGATGGGGTCATTTTCGTAGTTAAATTGGTATTCCCATATTAATTGGCCTGTTTTTCCATCAAGGGCTTTCAGGTTGTGATTTCGACCTCCAATGAATACCTCCGCTGTGCCATCTTCATTGATATCATAAAAAGTAGCTGAACCAACGATATGGGCATTGGCTTTTTGTTGCCAAATCACCTGGCCCGTTTTACCATCTATAGCAATAATCCCATTTTCGATTGGACCTAATTCTTCTTTACCTGCTCCGATGACGATATCTAATATTCCATCCCCATTCAGATCACTCGTCCTGGGAGATGCTTGGGAGCCCACATTATACAGGGCTTGATTCCACGCTAATTCCGTTTTTTTCTGTTCACAACTCAACAACAATAATGAAACGGCGATTAATATTAGTTTTTGCATAGCATTCCTTGTTCCTAATTCTCGCAACTCGAAGATATAAAACTTCTATAGCCTTAAAACAAATAGCGGCACTGAAAAAATCAGTACCGCTATTCTTCTAAAAAATCTATCGGTTTAGAAATTTAATTTACATCCCACCAAATTCTGGTCATGAAATCATCGGGTTGTGTACCTCCCGTTTTGATATTAGGGTTATTCGCGACCTCATTGGTATAGTATTGTAGCCTTCTGAATATTTGCCCGCCAGTGAGGTTACCTGTATAGTTAGTAGGCGTTAGTGCAGGCAGTGCTGTTCTACGCCAGTTACTATAGGCTTCGTACCACTGTAAAAAGTTAGCGGCCCAGTGCTGTTCAGAGATCATTTCTATTGTTCCATCAAATGGGTTATTTGCCAAGTAGGTGTCTACATCGGCATCTGCTACTTCAAAGGAAGCATCAAAGATTCCCCACTGTTGCATACTCGCTTTTACACCAGCATTATAGTGATCGGCTGTACCACTACCCCATCCTTTTAGGGCTGCTTCGGCCAATAAGAATTCAACCTCAGCATAAGTCATGAAGATAAACGGATCATCTACATCCAATAATTTCGTATTCAAACGAGTATAAGTGGTAAATGGATCCACTGCATCAGTAGTGCCTTCAAACTCTTTGATCGTTTCAGAATCGTAACCATTAGGCATACCTTGTTGAGCAGCAGGGTCGGTATTGAATGGGCCCTCCCATGGACCAATACCACCACCATAAATACTCAGACGGGGATCATTGCGATCTTTGAGGAAATCAACCAAGGTTTTACTCATGACTGAGTTGGCTCCCCAATCATCAGGGATCAATGCACGAGAGATACCGTTTTGGTTAAACCATTGGCTTGGGCCAGATGACATTTGCAACCAGCACATGTCGTCATTACTAGTCATTACGCCACCCGCGATTGCTTTTTGGGCAAACTCCTGAGCCGTTGCTGCATCTACATTAGAAATACGCATCGCTAAACGCAACATGAGTGAGTTAGCCAGCCTTTTCCACTTATCTAAATCACCACCATAGATCAAGTCAGCTGCTCCGATATTATCAGTACCTGTACCGATTGCTTTAGCTGCCGCATCTAGTTTGTTCAACATGTCCTTGTAAATAGACTCCTGAGGGTCATAAGCAGGGAAGAAAATACCGTCGACTCCTTTATTGGCTTCAGAATAAGGAACATTACCATAGAGGTCAGTCATGACGTGCATCGGAATGATGTACATAACTTGTGCCACATGATGTAGGTTGGTCCAGTTGGGATTAACCCCATCAGGCCCAGTTTGGCGGATCACCTCAGCCAACGTCTTCAGCGAATTACGGTATACATACCACATATAGGAATTCTTAGAATCCTCATTCTGGGTATACTTATCACCCATAGCTCGTTCACCTGACTCCAAAGAGGCCATGTGCTGTATGAGGTGAGAGGCAATACCAAGGTGTGCTCGGCCATTCACATAACGGTTTTCCGCGGCCTGTACCACTCCTTGTGTAAACATGAATTTCCAATCCAGCTCGTTCGCCGCTGTTGGATCGATATTTAGGTCTGTTAGTTCATCTGAGTCGCATCCCGCTAACGGAACCATACAGACAATAGCCAGTATTAATAATTTATTGATATACTTCATCATTTTTTGTTTACGCATTAGTTAAAAAGTAACCTTAAGGTTGAATCCGAAGGACCGTGTTTGCGGTACACCGAAGTAATCCAAACCTTGTGCGTTGGAATTGCTATAGTTAGACTCTGGGTCTACATTATCCAGGTTGCTGAGTAATAAGAATAGGTTTCTGGCAACAATTGAAAAGCTGGCTGATCTAAAGGGCGTTTTAGATAGGATACCTTCAGGTATTCTATATCCCAAGCTCAGCTGACGGAATTTGATGAAAGAAGCATCGTATATGAATCGATCAGATAAGTTCTGATAAGCACCCCAGAAACCTGGAATTTCAGTAGCATCTAAAGTCTTCGTCATCGCATTACCTTCCCGATCTACACCTGATACCGTTAAGGACTCGCGACCTTGTGATTCAAAGCCTAATCCACTCGTTGGTTCAGTGGTTAGTTTGTGCAAACCTTGGCCAACAAATCTAACATTTGTACCAGAATAGATTTCTCCACCTGCTTTGAAGTCAATCAAGAAATCCAAATAGAAATTCTTGTAGCTGATCTCATTAGTCATACCCCCTACAAAACGGTGTACACCATTACCGATGATAGAAGTCTCATCAGAACGAACGGGTTGTCCACTATCTGTATCAAATACCGGCTGACCATTGATCATTTTTTGCGTAAACCCAGTAATCGTACTAAAGGGTTGATCTACTATTTGGTTGATGAATGCAGAACGTGTACGTGGCTCACCGATCTGGATGCTAGCAATACCATCAGATAAAGAGATGACCTTGTTGTTATTGATCGAGAAATTCAAGGTAACATCCCAGCTGAAATCTTTGGTTTGTACAGGTCGCCCTGTAATAAGTGCTTCTATACCTGAGTTTTCTAGTTCACCAATATTAATGGTCGTACCGTTGAAGCCCGAGCTAGTAGAAATGGTGGCATTCAGGATGTCATCCGTTGTTTTCTGTTGGTAATAAGTAAAATCTAATCCCAATCGATTGTTGAAGAAACGAAGATCGACACCAATCTCAAATTCTGATGAAGTTAGCGGGACGAGGAACTTATTAGGTATATTACTCTGCGATATAGAAGCCGTTGGGTTACCGAGGTGACCTTGGCCTAGACTGTATGTTAATCCTAATCGATAAGGATCAGTATCTCCACCTACCTGCGCCCAGGAACCTCTCAATTTACCATAACTCAATATACTATTACTGGTATTCATCAACTCGGTAAAGACGAAGCTACCTCCAATAGACGGATAAAGAATATCATTCGTCTCCGGTGCTAATGTAGAGAACCAATCCTGACGAGCCGTAGCGGTCAGGTATAAGAAACTCTTATAGCCTATTGTAGCAGACCCAAAAACGGAGTTGATTCCTTTTTCACTAAAACCATAGCCTGGACTCTGATTGGCTAGGTTAGCAAATGTATTAAAGAAAGGAATATTGAAGTTGCTACCACTTACGCGAATCGCTTCATAAGACCTTCTCATTCGGTTACCTCCAACCAAGGCATTAACGGAGAAGTCACCATAAGTATCATCGAAGCCTAAGACACCTTCAATATTGATTTCGCGAATTCTCTCTTCTTGTTCAGTCAGACTACCTCTACGTTGGTAACCTGTACCGAAAGGCGTGATGTCTGTTTCTCTACGTGTGTACCAGTCCATGCCAAAACGACCTTGGATATACAAGAAGTCCGTGATGTCAAATTTAGCAGAATTGGAAGTGATGACCCGATCTCTAATGTCAGTATTTTCGTATTGGTGAGCAGCCCACCAAGGGTTTTGGTTCCATAGATTACCCGAAATTTGCATTTCTTCACCGGCACCTTTGTTGTCAAAAGGAGTAGTTCCTTCAGGTACGGCACCGGGTTTATCAGGATCACCAATCAAGTCATTTACATTAATATTGGGTGGTAGGCGAGCCAAACCCTGTGGTGCATTACCAGGTGAGTCAGATACTCGTGGTCGGTTATTGGCGCTTTCGTTCGAGTACAAAATTTTTGATGAAATCGTCAAACGCTCTGCATATTTTCCAGTATAAGAAAGGCTAACGTTTCTTCTAGTAAAACCAGAGTTAGGAACGATACTTTCATTTTGTAAGTTGGAGAAGTTCAAACGAACACGCTGGTTCTCATCTCCTCCTGAAAAACCAAGAGAATTGGTAAATGTCGTACCTGTACGATAAAAGCGATCTAGATTATCACCAGCATAAGAATAAGGTCGACTCACCCCATCAAATTGTGGTGCTGAGCTGCCATCTAATCGTGCACCCCAAGCGCTAGTTCCTGAATCCCAAGCATCCGTTTGGTCAACAGGCTTGCGACCTTCTCTACCTTGTCCATACTCTTGTTGTAAGTCAAGTTGGTCTAGGTAATTATCAAATACGAAGTTAGAGTTGAATTCGATACCAATACCTTTGCCAGACTTTCCAGTCTTAGTAGTGATAAGGATAACTCCATTAGATGCACGCGAACCATAAAGAGCGGCGGCGTTTGCACCTTTCAGTACGGTAATGTTGGCAATGTCATCCGGATTGATACTGGAAGTACCATCTCCTTCATCCGAACCACCCCAAAGACCAGCCTGGCCAAAACCAGAATTGTCAATCGGTACACCATCTATTACGTAGAGTGGCTGATTGTTGCCGGTAAGTGATACATTACCACGGATAACTACGCGACTAGATCCCTGTGGGCCAGAAGCAATATTACTAACATTCACACCGGCAATTTTACCGGCTAAGGCGTTAGCTACATTGATCTCACGTGCTTCTTGAAAGCCTTCTCCAGCTACCTCCGTTACGGAATAACTCAGGGCTTTCTTGTCACGTTCAACACCCAAAGCAGTGACCACTACTTCTCCTAATGCCACCCCAGGATCTAGGACGACATCAATAGTAGTTTGTGCACCTACTAGGATTTCCTGTGCAGCAAATCCTGTGTAGGAGAAAACGAGCGTTCCTTCTGCGGGAACGTCGATGCTATAGCGGCCGTCAAGGTCAGTGACTGTTCCGGTAGTCGTTCCCTTAACAGTGATAGTCACCCCAATAAGGGTTTCTCCATCATCACTGCTGGTTACGACTCCACCCACCTGTTGCTGTGCCAGCAACGGTGTGAAGCATGCCGCCAGAAAAAATAAAAGTAATCGACTTTTTTTCATAAAGCTAGATTCTAAGTTCAGCAATAAAATAGTATAGATTTAGTAAAACTAAATGCCTAAATAGTATAGATTATTTGATTGAGTTCTTTTCGATGATATAGGTATCCGCTTAGGGATAAATACGGAGTATTATTGTTTTGTACAATACACGTTTGGGTATGTGAAGTATTTTGTATTGTCGTTCGATGATTATGAAAAGTAGTATATTTTTTTGATTGACTCCGCTTTGTCAACATAATTGTCTTATCATTTAGCAGGAAAGTACACTTTAATTTTGTCTAAGATTATTGTTTTCTGGGCAACCTAGCTTCTATCCATAGGAATTTAGCAGAAAAGTATCTGTCTCTTATACACATCTCCGAGCCCACGAGACCGAGGCTGATCTCG
>CAJXUM010000268.1 GCA_913060855.1 uncultured Lewinella sp.
AGATGTGTATAAGAGACAGATAAAAGAACCGACCCAACCTGCACTTATGGGAACAAATAGATGGGCATCGATATGAGAACGATGACCTTCATCCTGAAATACCCCTGTCACTTCAAAAACTTGATCAAAGCCGGTGGTACCTCCAATTTTAATTTGCTGCTGGAGCGCTGGAGTATCACCAAATAATTTCTTAGCCAGGGCTTCGGAAATGACCACACTGTTCGGGTTGTCCAACAGCCCTGCCTGTGACTGTTTTTCCACGAATTGATAAGCAAATAAGTCAAAGAAACTAGGGTCGACATGCAAGGCTTTAGGCTCGTAGAAGATCTTAGGTGCCCCACTACTGTTTTCAACCTGCAAAGGCGTCTTATTATCTATAAAGTTGACCCATAATCGAGTAGTAGTTTCTATTTCCGGAAAAGCGGTTGCTAATGCATTGGCATAGGGCGCTGAGAGCTTTGGGTATTCTTGCGATTCGCCATCGGAACTGGTGGCAGTACTATTGACTAGGAATAGTTGTTGGTAATCGCTGTGGTGTTTATCATAAGACTTTTCACTGAAAATATATAATAACAAGAAGAGACAGCACATGAGACTGACCGCCAATCCTCCAATATTGATGAGGCTGAATGAGCGATTCTTCTTTAGGTTTCTCCAGGCTATGGTGAAATAATGCTTATACATATCAATCGAGCTTATTGAATAAGGACTCCTTAGCGGGCGGATAATACCCGGACGGAAGAGAGAGAGGACATCTTTGGCGAAAAGCCACTTGACCTTGCTAGAAGCCGCGGTAGTTCCTCGTCTCTCAAAGCGTTCGATCAGATCTCCTTCGATATCTTCCAGGAAGTCAGGGTGACAAAACCAGCGAAAGAAACGAAGCCAATATTTTGGTGGTTCAATCGGAGGTTTATTCACTTTTAATGGCATTGACCGGATTCATTAATGCTGCCTTCAGCGCTTGGAAAATAACAGTCACCAGGGCAATACCTAAGGCCACTATTCCCACCAAAACAAATACCCACCAAGATAATTCGGTACGATAGGTAAAATCTTGTAACCAATTATTCATTAAGAAATAGGAGATTGGTGCAGCGAGGAGGCAGGATAAAGCTACCAAAATGATAAAGTCTTTAGATAGCATTTTACAAAGCTCCAGTATAGAGGCACCCAATACTTTTCGAATACCAATTTCCTTAGTACGCTGTTCGGCTACATAGGCGGCTAATCCAAATAAGCCTAGGCAAGAGATGAATATGGCGAGTATGGCGAAGAAGGAAGCTAATTTACCGATGCGCTCCTCATTACGAAACTTCCGTGAATAGGACTCATCTGCAAATTCATATTCAAAGGAATTGACAGGGTCGTATTTTTTATAGATCGTCTCGATTTGAGCAAGGGCCTCATGGGCACCACTTTCGGCCTTAAGTTTTACATTGATATAGTTGAGCCACGTCTTATGCACCATGAAAATAGTCTGCCGGACGGGATCATAAGGAGATTGTGTGATTAGGTTTTTCACGACACCGACGATAGGGTGTTTATCCTCACCACGCGTCATTACTACTCCTATTGGATCCTCTAATCCCATGTATTCGACAGCGGCCTCATTGAGGATAATGGCAGTACTATCAGTGGTAAAATCTTTGGAAAAATCACGACCTTCAATTATTTCCCAATCGACCATGTCGCCAAACTCATAAGTCACTCGCAGTGAAGTGAAATCATTACTACTATTGGGGTCTTTTCCCGTCCAGTTGAAGCCACCATTGGTGACTCCCGTCGAGGTAATCGGGGAATCTGTTCCCGCCATTTCTTCCACCAAACCGGTATTGAGCAGGTCTGCCCGCAAGGCATCGAAGTGCGTAGTTATTTCATCGCTTTTGATGGGTATCCGAACTAGGTTATCACGGTTGTATCCGATCGGTCTGTCCTTGGCAAATTGGATTTGACGGAAAATGAAGATAGTCCCAATAATCAAACTAATAGAAACAGTAAATTGAATGACGACTAGCACTTTACGTGGCAATGAGGTAAAACGTCCCCTACGCACCGTCCCTTTTAGAACTTTCACAGGCTGGAAGGCAGATAAATAAAAAGAGGGATAACTACCCGCAATGATAGCAGTCGCTAAACTGAAGCTAATGCCAATCCCCCAGAACCAAGGATTGAGCCAGGGTATGCTTAGTTCTTTTTCTGCCAATTGATTGAAAGTAGGCAGCAACAGGATCGTCATCAGTAGGGCAAAGACAAAGGCGAGTCCTGTGATAAGCATAGATTCGCTAAAGAATTGACCAACTAATTGTCTTCTAACGGAACCCAGTGTTTTACGAATACCAACTTCCTTCGCCCGTTCTTCGGAACGAGCAGTGCTTAGATTCATGAAATTGATACAGGCGAGCAACAGGACGAATAGTGCAATAAAACCGAATAACCATACATATTCGATCCTTCCCCCTGCCGATTGTCCATTTTCAAACTGGCCTCGTAGGTACCAATTTTTCATTGGATGTAGAAACATTTGTGGGTTGTTGCGCTTTGCTCGATCGGCGTCGATGCGGTCATATTTTACATCCTTAATGGCGAGCGATACCTTGTCCATATCAGCATTATCTGCAATTTGAACAAATGTGTTGAACCAACTATTACCCCATCCCACCCGTTCTTCTAGGTTTTCACTTTGGGCATATAATTCCCAGGTAGCAATGAATAACAGGCGTTCAAATTGGGAGTTTTTTGGAAGGTCTTCATAAACACCTTTCACCGTAACCGCTAAGTCATTACCGAGCTGTATGCTTTTGTCCATAGGATCGGCACCGTCAAACAAGGCCTCTGCAGTAGAACGAGCCAGAAAAATGGCATTGGGATCCTCCAAACTTTTATAGGAACCCTCGATCATCTTAATGGACAGCATACCTAATATATCAGGATTGTAGAAACTACCCGTTTTCTTGATTTTTTTGTCCTCGTAGGTAAGCACCTTATTTCTTGTCCCAGGTGAAGTAACGATGTATTTGAATTGGTCGCCAAAATCTTCTCGTAAGGCTGTTTCTAGTTGCATGGCCTGGCCAAACCAAGTTTCGATTTTGCCGTTTAGCGTCTGATTTTGCATGACCAAGGCCATACGATCATGGTTTTCATATTGTGTGTTGAAAGAGAGTTCATCATGCATCCATAAGCCAATCAAAATGGGGATGAGCATTCCTGCGGCTAAGCCACCAATATTGATGGTAGAGAAGAATTTGTTTTTGAATAAATTCCTCCAAGCGATTTTTAGGTGATTTCTAAACATGTAAAGTGATGTTAGTGGGTGATTGATACGTAGGGGTCGGATAATACCTGGTCGGAAGAGTGAAATGATATCTTTAGCCAATAGGAATTTGGCTCTAGTTGTCCCAGATTCATCCCATCTTCGCTCATACCTTTCCACCAGGTCGCCCTCGATATCTTCGACAAAATCGGGATGGCAGAACCATTGGAAAAAGCGGAGTAACCATTGGGGTGGAGCTAGGTTATTTCTTTTTTTCATATTAATCGCCAAAGGCTATTTTGGGGATGGCGTTCCAGAGTCCCATGCGTTGATCTTTGGTGATTTCTAGTGCTTTTCGGCCGAGGTTGGTGACCGTGAAGAAGCGTTTTCTTTTTCCCCCCCTGACCTTGGTGATTTCCCCAAATTCTGAAGCGAGGTAGCCTTTCTTTTCTAAGCGACGCAAAACGGTCTGTAAAGAGCCAATGCTGACGCTCCTTTCTAGTCGCTTTTCCATTTCATCAATAATGGCTACTCCATAGGCTTCTCCATATAGAACGGCTACGGTAAGCATCACGATTTCCTCAAATTCTCCTAGTCGATGTTTACTCATTAGTTAATATTTACCTTAAATGTAGTTTTAAAAATAAAAAGATGCAAGCTTTCTCAATTGTTTTTTACCTTAAATGTAGTTTTAATGCCTTGGAGGGGGGATGTTATAAGAGGGGTAAACCCAATGCTAGTCGGTTATTGTGGTGGGGATTGTTGGGGTTTTGACCCGCTATAAACGAATAATCCCGAAAATTGACAGCGTCAAAATTCGGGATTATTTTATATTGAAGGCCATCTGGAATAGAGTAGCCTATCGAGAAGATCTATTAACCGTGGCATTGCTTGTATTTCTTGCCGCTACCACAAGGACAAGGATCGTTTCTACCAATTTTTTTATCCGAACGCTTGAAGGTAGAGGGTTTGGCTCGGTTTTGACTTACGCCTTCAGCCGCAGCTTTAGCCGCTTCCTCTTCGCCTGTTCTGTGCGTACGCATCTTACTGGTATCCGTTTTTTGCTCACGTGCTTGCTGAACCGTCCTATTGTCATACAAAGAGCCCTTAGCCAAATAAGCCGTAACGGTTTGGTTGATGACATAAATGAGCTGTTCGAAAAGATTGAAGGCCTCCATTTTATAGACAACCAATGGATCCTTTTGCTCAAAGGAAGCAGCTTGTACCGATTCTTTCAACTCATCCATTGAACGAAGGTGTTCTTTCCACTTTTCGTCGATAATGGATAGGGTTACTGCTTTTTCGATATCTCTGACAACAGATAGGCCATTTGATTTAACCGCGGTTTCTATATCAGCCGTGACGGACAAAGGATGAGAGCTACCATCGGTAAATGGCAATAAAATACGTTTGTATTTATGCGACTGTTTTTCGTGAACATCCTTGATTTGTGGCATCAAGGCGTCGGTGATTTGCCCGAATTTGCGGTCATAAAATACCATAAACTGCTCATAGAGTTGATTGGTGATATCATCGATTTTCCCTTCTCTGAAATCGCTCGCCTCCATATGAGCATCAAAACCAATCATTCCTAGCGTTTCTCTACGGAAAGTCTCAACATCGCCTTGTTGTTTGTGCGTATATACCAAACTCTCTAATAGCGAATGGAACATATTGGCCAAATCGACGGTCAGACGATCCCCTGCGAGTGCATTTTTACGTTTTTTGTAAATGGCTTCCCGCTGGATGTTCATTACATCATCATACTCCAACAATCGCTTCCGTATCCCGAAGTTATTTTCTTCTACTTTTTTCTGCGCTCTTTCGATAGACTTGGTCACCATAGAATGCTGAATCACTTCTCCTTCTTGGTGTCCCATTCTATCCATCAAACCAGCAATACGCTCCGATTGGAAGAGTCGCATCAATCGATCTTCTAAAGAAATATAGAACTGAGAGCTACCCGGATCTCCTTGTCGTCCTGCCCGTCCTCGTAACTGCCGATCTACCCGCCGCGAATCATGCCGTTCTGTACCGATAATAGCCAGACCTCCAGCCGCTTTGACTTCATCGGATATCTTGATATCGGTACCCCGACCAGCCATATTGGTGGCAATGGTGACCTTACCAGGCTTACCTGCTTCTGTTACGATTTCAGCTTCTCGCTGGTGTTGTTTCGCATTCAATACGTTGTGATCCAGTCCTCGCAAGCTTAGGGTTCTACTAAGTCTCTCTGATACGTCCACGGAGGTTGTACCCACCAAGATAGGTCGTCCGGCATTACTCAGGCTTATAATATCCTCAATAACCGCATTGAACTTTTCTCTTTCCGTTTTATAGACCATATCCTCCTGGTCATCTCTTACGATCGGTCTATTTGTAGGGATAACCACCACATCGAGTTTGTAAATCTCCCACAACTCACTTGCTTCCGTTTCTGCCGTACCCGTCATACCCGCTAATTTGTGGTACATCCGGAAGTAATTCTGGAGCGTTACGGTGGCATAAGTCTGGGTAAGATCCCCAACTTTTACATTTTCCTTGGCTTCTAATGCCTGGTGTAATCCATCAGAGTAACGACGACCTTCCATCATCCGTCCCGTTTGCTCATCTACAATTTTGACCTGGCCATCGATGACTACATATTCATCGTCCCTTTCGAATAAAGTGTAAGCCTTTAGTAATTGACTGATAGAGTGGAGTCGCTTTGATTTAACAGCAAAGTCTTGCGCTAATTTATTTTTGGCTTCGACTGATTCATCTGCTGACAACTCCTCATCATCCTCGATTTCCATCATGTTGGTGGCGATATCAGGCATAATGAAGAAGCTCGGATCGTCACTACCTTTTGCCAAGAATTCAGAACCTCGCTCGGTCAACTCAACGTTTCTATTCTTTTCATCAATAATGAAGAGGAGCGGCTCATCTACTAAGTGCATGTTCTTTGACTGCTCCTGCATATAGAAGTTCTCGGCCTTCTGAAGGTTAACCTTGATACCATCACCACTCAAGAATTTGATTAGCGGACGGTATTTAGGTAAAGCTCGGAAAGCTCTCAGCAATGCCATACCACCTTCTCCCTCTTGGTATCCTATTTGCCCCTCCTTAAAGAGTTGTTTGGCTTCGGTCAGGTATTGGGTAACGATCTTGCGCTGTGCTGCGATGAGGCTTTCTACCTTCGGCTTTAGTGCCAAATACTCTTGCTCTTCTGTTCCTTTAGGTACTGGCCCAGAAATGATCAAAGGTGTACGAGCATCATCAATAAGGACAGAATCGACCTCATCAATCATGGTATAATGGTGTTTGCGCTGCACCATTTCATCCATCGATCGCACCATATTATCTCGCAGGTAGTCAAAACCAAATTCATTATTGGTTCCGTAAGTTACATCTGCGCGGTAAGCCTTTACTCTCTCTTCAGAGTGTGGGCGATATTTATCTATACAGTCGACAGTAAGGAATAGGAATTCGAAGATCGGACCGATCCATTCACAGTCCCTTCGTGCCAAATAGTCGTTGACGGTAATCACGTGTACACCTTCTCCCGAAAGACCATTGAGATAAGCAGGAAGTGTTGCCACTAGCGTTTTACCTTCACCCGTTGCCATCTCCGCAATCTTTCCGTCATGCAATACCATACCACCAATCAGCTGCACATCATAATGCAGCATGTTCCAGGTGATTTCTCCTCCCGCAGCGGTCCAACTATTTTTCCAGGTCGTCTGATCGCCCTGTATACTCAAGTAATTCTTGCTGGGGTTGGAAGCTAACTCTCGGTCGTGATCGGTAGTCGTTACCTGGAGCGTTTCATTTTCCATGAAACGACGAGCCGTTTCTTTTACCACAGCAAAAGCTTCCGGTAGAAGTTCTTTGAGAATATCTTCAAGGTGCTTATCTCGCTCCAGTACGATTTTATCTATTTCTGCGAATAAGTTTTCTTTCTCCAGCAGGTCTTGCTCTTTCGTTGCCTCTTCCTTGACGTTAGCGATATCTTGATTGACACCACTCAAATGTTCAGCGATTCTTTGTCTGAATTCCGTGGTCTTATTTCGCAGTTCATCATTAGTTAAACGATGAAGGCCTTCAAAAATCTCATTGATCTCGTGTACAATGGGACCATATGTTTTTACGTCCTTATCGTATTTGGTACCAAAGACCTTTTTTAGAGAATTAGTGATAGATTTAAACATATATATCTGTCTCTTATACACATCTCCGAGCCCACGAGACCGAGGCTGATC
>CAJXUM010000269.1 GCA_913060855.1 uncultured Lewinella sp.
GAGATCAGCCTCGGTCTCGTGGGCTCGGAGATGTGTATAAGAGACAGCAGCAATATTGTGACTAAAAGGAAAAACCTACGTTCGGCACTAAAAGATGGAATGTACTGGGGGCTGGGGCATACCTCGACGATTTTCCTGATCGGTCTACTCATGATTATCGGAAAAATCACCTTTCTCAATGATTACTTTGGTTACTTCGAAGCGGCGGTCGGACTCATGCTTATTTTATTGGGAGCTTTCCGTTTGTATCAATTTCGGTACCGGCAACATCGTCATGCCCAGGCACATATTCATGCCGATGGGAGTGAAAATCACCATTTGGCCTACGGTATTGGTCTAATACATGGTATGGCGGGTAGCGGGGCGATGGTTTTGCTCGTGATGACTGAGATACAAGACAACTTCAATAGCCTGCTTTATCTGCTCATATTTGGCTTGGGATCGGTAATGGGAATGCTCCTAGCAGCAGGAATCTGTAGCCTGCCTTTTTCTAAAAAAATAGCGACCAATGCGAGCCTACAATTCGTCCTGGTTATTTTTTCTTCGATACTCTGTATGGGCTATGGCGCCTATGTGCTGTGGGAAAATCTATTGCAGTAAATAGGAGAGGAGTGAAAGCCCTTGTGTGCTCCCGATAGGACAGTGACATTTGTCTCAGTAAAAGTTCAAACTAACAATCGTGATGGAGTGGAAATGCTAATCAATCGTATATACCCAGTCTTCTGCCGATGACATGGCTTCATTGTAGCAATAATCATTGGCCACAAACTCCTTCAGGTCTTCTGCTAGGGTCACTTTTTCTTTTACGATTAAATGCGCCATCCGGCCTCTCGCTTTTTTGGCATTGAAGGAGATCACTTTGTAAACGCCATTTCTATTTTCTCTAAAATGGAAATTAATAAGGCGCCCTTGCAGTAACATGGGTTTGACAGCATGAAAATATTCCTTGGAAGCGAGATTGATAATGGTATCCCCGCCACTAGATTGCAAGTCCCCATTGATCAAATCGGTAATGCGTCGATCCCAAAATTCATAGAGATTTTTCTTTCGACCTTTTTTTAATGGCGTACCCATTTCCAACCGATAAGGCTGCATCAGGTCTAAGGGTTTCAACACACCATAAAGACCAGAAAGAATGCGAATATGATCTTGCGCAAACGCCATTTCTTCGGCAGAGAAAGTCTCTGCTTCCAAACCTAGGTAAACATCTCCTTTAAAAGCCAATGCGGCCGGCTTAGCATTTTCGGGGGTGAAAGGAGTAGCAAAACTTTGAAATCGTTCCACGTTTAGCGTAGCAATGTTATCACTTACTTTCATCAGCGACTTGAGCTGTCGAGCCGATTTCTTTTTCAACACTTTAACTAGCGACTCCGTGTCCTCCATTAGTCGTGGAGTAGAGTGGGTGGTCGTAGTTACGGGTTCAAGGTCCAAAGTCTTAGCTGGTGATAACAAAACAATCATATCCGCTGTGTTTATTTTTTGCAAAAGTAAGCTTGTTGTTGAAGCTTTCAAAATGATCAACAGCCTTGCTGCTTAAAAGTTGGCGGAAAAGGAGGATGATTTAGTAAAACTTCTGAAGTTTTACTAGCCCAATCCCTGAAGTATGATCATGAGGATCCAACCAATAAATAGCGTGCTTATTTTTCACTTTCCGAAACCACAACAGCCGCAATCGTATCCCCATAAATATTGATAGCCGTCCGCATAATATCCAGCGGCCGATCTACCGCCAGAATCACACCGATGATAAAGTCAGCTGCAGAGCCTTTGATCCCAATAGCTTCAATCACAATAAAGATAACTACGATTCCCGCGGAGGGGACTCCTGCCGCCCCGATCGAGGCTAGTAAAGCCGTCATCACCACAATAAATTGCTGCGTAAAACCCAACTCAAACCCTAATACCTGCGCAATAAATAAGGCGCCGACTGCCTCAAAGGCGGCACTAGCATCCATATTAATAGTAGCACCTAGTGGGATGATGAAATTGGTGATTTTCTTCGGGACCTTAGCGTTTTGCTCCACACATTTCATACTGACCGGCATGGTCGCCAGTGAAGAGGAGGTGGCCAAGGCTGTAATAACCGCTTCGCCCATCTGCCTCAGATGTAGAATGGGGCTTTTTCGGGTAAAGAGGTATAGAAACAGCGGCTGGATTATAAAAAAGATGATTAATAGGGCCGAACCCAGTGTGATAATATACCAAAAGACGGATTTGAAAAAGGAGACATCCGTCTGATTGATGGCCTTGATAACCAGGCCAAATATCCCAATCGGAATCAAGGCGATCACCCAATTGGTAATGACAATCATCACCTCATAGATACTCTCTGAGAAACCTAAGAAATTCTCTTTCATCTGCGGACTTACCTTCGTCAAGGCAATACCAAACAGGACAGCGAAGAAAATGATGCTGAGCATATTCATCTCGGCCAAGGCTTGGATCGGGTTAGAGGGGATAATATTGACCAAAATTTCGATCAAACCTTCTGGCCGGTTTACTTGCAGCGATAGTTCTGCTCCGTTTCCAACGGGTAAATCGACATTTAGACCAGGATTAATGAAATTGAACAAAATCAAGCCAACCATAATAGCTGCCAAACTACTAATCATGAAATAACCCAGCGTTTTCCAGCCGATCCGCCGCAGCTCCGCCGACTGCTCAAAACGCGCCAGGGCATTGATGATAGAAAAGGTAACCAAAGGAACGATGATCATCTTGAGTAAGCGAATGAAGGCTGTTCCTATGTGTTCCAGGAATTGCAAATGCTCACCAAATAAGAGCCCAGTGGGGATGGCGATTAGAAACGAAATTAAGATGAGCCAATGCTGATTAAGGCCAAGTTTTTTCATGCTAGTGCTAAATTTGACCGAAGATACTTGATTTCCTATTTTAGAATGCTAAAAATTATTGCTTTCTTGAGAAGCTATTCCATGAATTTTATTCCTTCGAATTTTGCCTCAGAAAATTATTCTTCAACAACGTTATAGATAAAACGAAAAACTCGATATGAAACGTAGAAAATTTATTGCGGCTTCTACCATTGGAGCCATCGGAGCGACTTCCAGTTTAAAGGCTAGTGAAATGAACGACTTGCCTGCTGCTGACCAAGAAATTTATGAACTGCGCGTTTATAACATGAATTTTGGGAAAAGTGGCCCTTTCAATCCCTATATGAAGACGGTACTCTTGCCTGCGCTGAAGAGAGCGGGTGTGAAAAAGACCCTAGTCTTTAAGGAGACGGGAATGAGTCAACCTGCCAAGACTTATCTCATGTTGGCCTATTCTTCATTTGATCATATGCTGAAAGTGCGAAACAAGTTGGCCAAGGATAAAGTCTATGAAAAGGCTAGTGCTGATTTCAGAGGAATCCCTTCGGCCAAGAAGGTGTACTCCAGATATGATACCTATCTAATGCAAGCATTCGATGTAATGCCAGAGCTAAAGGATCCTGCTGCAAGCCGAAAATTATTTGAATTTCGGGTGTACGAAGGACATAATGATGATGCCGTCCGCCGCAAGGTAATGATGTTCAATAAGGAGGAGTTGCCTATATTTTTAGATGCAGGCCTCGATCCTGTCTTTTTTGGCCAACTCATTGCTGGCCCCAACATGCCCGCTTTGGCCTACATGGTGGCCTTTGATTCGATGGAAGCCAGAGACGCCAACTGGGCTAAATTTGTTAAACATCCCGAATGGAACAGGGTGAAGGTTTTACCACAATATGCCGATTCTGTCAGTAATATCATCCGTATATTTTTAGAACAGGTGGAAGTGTAAAGCGCCACTCTTGCAGGTGCCAGCCGTTGCAGGTGAGAAACACCTGCAACGCAACCATGCCTTAACCAATATTTTACATCCTTAAGAATTGAACTATGTTGAAAAAACACACATCCTTCCTATTGCTATCCTTGTTTCTGCTAAGCACGGTAGTCTTATCCGCACAAAAAGCCAGTATTTGGGAAAAACTAGAAGCGGAAGCCATCGTCGATCAAAAGGTGATGATGCCGATGCGAGACGGTATTCGATTGTGTACCGACATCTATCGCCCCAAGACGGACCAACCAGTACCCGTTATTTTTTCTCGGACACCCTACAATTTCAATTCTTGGGGAGATGGGGAAGAAAGAACCCGGACAGCCGAACGCGCCTATGAAGCCGTAAAACGAGGCTATGCTTACGTCGTGCAAAATGAAAGAGGACGCTATTTCTCTGAAGGAGAATGGGATATACTAGGAGTGCCCTTGACGGATGGTTACGACGCATTTAGCTGGATGAAAGACCAAGACTGGTGCAACGGTAAAATTGGCACCTACGGTTGTTCCTCCACTGCGGAATGGCAAATGGCTGTAGCGGCCTTAGACCATCCTTCTCACGCCGCGATGGTCCCTATGGGCTATGGTGCTGGCATTGGCAAAGTCGGAAACTTTGTGGAGCAAGGAAATTGGTACCGGGGAGGGGCGCAGCAAATGTTATTTACCGCCTGGTTATATGGTGTCGAGCATGATAAGTTTAAGCCTCGTATTCCCGCTGGAGCAACGCAAGAAGACTTGATTCGAATTTCTCGCTTTTATGATTTAGCACCCGAGAACCCTAGAGTGGATATGTTAGAAGCGCTGAGTCATTTGCCGGTTTCTGATATCATCAAAAATATCAACGGAAAAGAAGAAATCTATGACCAAATGATTCGCCGCAAGCCCAATGATAAAGCTTGGTTTGAAAGTGGCCTCTACCATGATGATATGGGATTTGCGGTGCCGAGTTTTTGGTTTACTTCTTGGTATGATGTGTCGATTAGTCCTAATCTGGCTTTATTCAATCATGTTCGGAATAACATAGCAGATAAGGCGATTGCCGACAATCAATACCTTGTTATCGCGCCCACTTTACATTGCGCCTATACAAGAGCTACCGAGAATACTATTGTCGGTGAGCGTAGTGTGGGGGATGCTCGACTTAATTACGATGAGCAAATCTATGGCTGGTTTGACCTTTGGCTGAAAGGCGAAAAAAATGACTTCAAAGAAAAAACACCTCGGGTACAGTATTATACCATGGGGAGTAATAAATGGCAACAGGCAGAGCAATGGCCACCCAAAGCGGCTGAGATGAAGACCTTTTATCTGAGTAGTGAGGGAAAAGCGAATAGCCTATACGGAGATGGGAAACTATCAACGGAAAAGTCAGCTACTAAGACTGTGACCGATGGGTTTACCTACGATCCAATGAATCCTGTGATGTCTTATGGTGGAAATGTTTGCTGTACGGGTAATGCGGTAAAAGGCGGGTCCTATGATCAGCAACAAATGGAAACGCGCCAGGATATCCTGGTTTACACTTCCGAACCACTGAGCGAAGGAGTGGAAGTGACGGGCTCTATTGAGGCCAGCCTCTATGTCTCTTCCGATGCCAAGGATACAGACTTTACGATTAAGTTAATTGATGTCTATCCTGATGGCCGCGCCTATAATTTGGATGAAACGATCCAGAGAGCGCGTTACCGGGAAGGCTATGAAAAAGAAGTCTTTATGGAAAAAGGGGAAGTCTACAAATTGGATATGACACCGATGTCTACCAGTAATTATTTTGCCAAGGGTCACTCGATTCGCATCGAAATCTCTAGTAGCAACTTCCCTCGCTTTACGAGAAACTTAAATACAGGAGGAAACAACTTTGATGAGAAAGAAGGAGTGGTGGCACATAATCAAATTCACCATTCGGCGAAGTATCCTTCACAGCTTCGCATACCAATGATGAAGCAAAGTACTTCAGCTGTCGATCAAAAAAGCGGAATGAATAAAAGATAGAAATGCTTGACAATTAACGGTTTGGAGAAACACCAAGCTGTTATGGTCAAGATAGATTTACTTACTTCGGATGTCGACTTTATTCTTCAATAGTCAGGCATTCGAAGTAGGTAATCATCACTTTACCCCCACCTCCACATCTGACTCGACAACCCGCAACGCCCAACCCCTTACGTCAAAATATCCTTCACCACCTGCCCATGCACATCCGTCAATCGGAAGCGACGGCCCTGGAAGCGATAAGTCAACTTCTCATGATCGATTCCTAAAAGATGCAGTATAGTAGCCTGTAAGTCGTGGACGTGAACCGGATTTTGCGTGATATTATAACCAAAATCATCTGTGGCGCCATAAGAATAACCGGGTTTTACCCCAGCACCTGCCATCCAACTCGTAAAGCACCGAGGATGATGATCTCTACCATAGTTGTCGACAGTGAGTTTTCCTTGCGAATAACTGGTACGACCGAATTCGCCACCCCATATCAATAATGTATCATCCAGCATACCTCGTTGCTTAAGGTCCATCAATAAGGCCGCAGAGGCCTGATCAGTTTCCTTGGCTTGCACCTTAATCGCATTGGGCAGATTTCCGTGCTGATCCCAGCCTTGGTGGAAGAGTTGGATAAATTTCACGCCTTTCTCAGCTAAGCGACGGGCCAGTAGGCAATTGGCCGCATAAGTGCCTGGCTTTTTACTATCCTCACCATACATGTCAAAGATGTGATCTGGCTCATCTGATAAATCTACTACATCAGGTACAGAAGACTGCATGCGGAAAGCCATTTCATATTGCGCGATTCGGGCTTCTATCTCCGGGTCTCGGATCTTGGCAGCCTGTAATTCTTGCAGCTGCTTCAAATGATCCAATTGCCGTCGACGATCTAAAGCACTTACCCCATCGGGATTATTCAGGTATAGCACAGGATCTTTTCCAGACCTGAACTGTACCCCCTGATGTTGAGCGGGAAGGAAGCCGCTGCCCCAGGAGCGAGAGTAGAGCGGTTGTCCATTTTTGCCCTTTGTAACCAATACGACGAAAGAGGGAAGATTCTCATTATCAGTTCCCAATCCATAGCTCATCCAAGCGCCGATGGAAGGACGACCAGGTTGCTGAGATCCGGTCTGTATGAAAGTAACGGCTGGATCGTGATTAATAGCCTCGGTATAAAGAGATTTCACAAAACAGAGTTCATCGACTACTTTGGCAGTATGCGGCATCAGTTCACTTACCCAAGCACCACTACTTCCATGCTGTTTAAAATCAAAAACAGAGCCGGCTAATGGGAAAGAACTTTGTCCGGCCGTCATCCCGGTCAATCGCTGCTCTCCTCTGACACTTGGCGGTATATCCTGGCCATTCATCTTTTTCAATAGCGGCTTCGGATCAAATAAATCCAACTGGGAAGGTGCTCCACTTTGAAACATATAGATGATTCGCTTGGCTTTGGGCGCAAAGTGAGGTTGCCCTAAAACGCCACCACCGCCATTCAGCAGGGAAGGAGCGTTGAAGGCCTGCAGCGGATTGATCAAAGAACCAAGGGCCATGGCTCCTAGTCCCATGGCCGATTTAGATAGGAAATCTCTTCTATTACTAAAGGCAATATAATCGTTGCAAGCAGACATAATTCTTTTGTTTTGAAGTACTTAGGGGTAAATCTGTCTCTTATACACATCTGACGCTG
>CAJXUM010000270.1 GCA_913060855.1 uncultured Lewinella sp.
GAGATCAGCCTCGGTCTCGTGGGCTCGGAGATGTGTATAAGAGACAGCTACAAGCCTACGCTAAAAGAGATGGTGAGCGAGGTAGAAGCATATGTAAAAGCCAATGGCTTACCGAAGCCGCATTACAATATTGAAATCAAAAGCGAACCTGAATGGGACAGCTTGCTTTGCCCTGCTCCACCCGAATTTGCGCGTATGGTAGTAGAAGAACTACAGTCTTTGGGCATTAGCAAAGAAACAAGCGTTCAATCCTTTGACATGCGTCCTTTGCGAGAAGTACGCAGCTTGGATCATACGATCAGGATTGCGCTATTGGTCTATCTTCCGAAGACCTTGGAAGAGTATGTAGAGGAATTGGGTTTTACACCCGAAATATACAGCCCAAACTACCGATTGCTGACTGCCAATGTGGTAGATGAAGCACATGATCGTGGTATGAAGGTGATTCCTTGGACGGTCAACGAAACCACACTGATGGATTCGCTTTTGCAGATGGGCGTAGATGGAATCATTACGGACTATCCGGATCGCATTCCAGAGGTATATTAGACTATTGAAAAGAGTAAGACGGGCTGATCAGGCATAGTGGCTTGATTAGCCCGTTTGTATTTTGAACACAGTATCAAGACAAAGACGTGATTTCGTTTTTGTCTTGGCGTCGGTGATGGGCCAGTGCAAAATGAATTTGATGATACTGGTATTGCCCATCGAATCGGTCGTAAATATCCTTTAATTTATAGGGCTTCTCCAGGTATTTTAAAGCCTGTATAATCGTATCAATATGAGTAGCACTGATAAAGGGTTTTAGATCGATGTTTTCACCCGCTTCATACAGTTGTGCGAGGTGGCTGTAGATGGTTCTAGGCGCTAGTTCTCGCTTGACTGATATTTCGTCTATTGTCAACCCCTGTCGAAAGAGTTCTAAGGATAATTTACTCGTAGACCCATCCTTAATAGATGCCGAGTTGGCGGCCACAAAGTCTCGAATAGCCTGCATGAAGGCATCTCCATACAATTGCAATTTTCTTTCACCCACTCCTGATATTTGTTGCATCGCTGCGTCATTCATGGGGCGTCGGGCAGCCATCTCTTCCAAGGAAGCATCGGTGAAAATGATATAAGGTGGCACTCCTCTTTGCTGCGCCAGCTGCTTACGCAATTGTCGTAAAACCTCAAATAGATCATCACGAACACGCTCGCGTTTGGAGATGGGTTTGGATTTTGCTTTAGCCGCCTCTTGACGCGCCTTGACGGTGGTTTGTTGAACCAGTTGAATCTTTTCTTTACCAAATAAGACGCGCTGACTGGCGGGGGTCAATTTAACCACATTTTTTTGGTCATAGGCAATCTCTAGGTAGCCCAGATTGATGAGTTGTGACATATAGTGTTGCCAATCAAAAAAACTGAATTCTCGACCGGCACCGTACGTTTTGATGCTATCAAATCCATTTTCAAAAATCTCTTTTCTACCGGAGCCTCTCAGTACATCAATCAATAATCGCAAGCCAACATTTTCCCGCAACCTATAGGCTGCCGAAAGGGCTTTTTGTGCGATAACCGTACCATCGAAATAGGTGGGTGGATTCAAGCAGTTATCGCAGTTGCCGCAACCTTCATTACTATCTTCCGAAAAATAGTTGAGCAATATTCGCCGACGGCAGGCCAAGGATTCCGCATATTGTTGCATGCGATCCAGCTTAGCCATTTGGATCTCGGTATTTTCAGATTGATTTTTAGACAGAATATCGCGGAGAATCATGATATCTCCGTAGCTATAGAATAGAAGTGTTTCTGCTTTCGTCCCATCTCTTCCTGCTCTACCAATTTCTTGGTAGTAGCTCTCCATGTTTTTGGGCAGATTATAATGAATAATCCACCTTACATTCGATTTATCGATTCCCATACCAAAGGCAATCGTAGCTGCAATAACGGGTACCTGGTCATTGATGAAATCTTCTTGTACTTTAGATCTTTCGGCTGCGCTGAGCCCGGCATGATAGTAGCCCGCCTTGATACCTTTGGCATTGAGCTTGGCGGCAAGGTCTTCGGTACTTTTCCGACTGAGGCAATAAATGATTCCAGATTGTCCCGTCTTTAGCCGAATGAATTGCAGTATCTGCTCTATCCGCTTCTGTCCAGGCCGCACCTCCAAGCTAATATTCGGACGATCAAAGGAAGCCACGAAAACATTGGGGGAGGGTAAACCCAATTGCGTCACGATATCTTTTCGAGTCAATTTATCGGCTGTAGCGGTTAAGGCAATGATAGGAATAGCGGGGAAGTTTCTTTTAACGAACTTCAATTGGCTGTATTCTGGCCGGAAATCATGGCCCCAAGCCGAAATACAATGTGCCTCATCAATCGCGAAAAGATTGACTTTGGCCTTTTTTAAGAGAGGTTGAAAAGAAGAGGTAACCAATTTTTCGGGAGATACATACAGTAACTCCAGCTCCCCATTAAAGAATTCATTTTCTATGGCCTGCTGTTCTGCTGAATTCAAACTGCTATTGAGGAAACTAGCCCGGATACCATTGGCGCGTAGACTTTCTACTTGATCTTTCATGAGGGAGATCAGGGGGCTAACCACCACACAGGTCCCCGGCATAGTAATAGCCGGTAACTGGAAACAGATAGATTTACCTCCGCCGGTCGGCATTAGCACCAGGCTATCCTTGCCCTCGTATACGGCTTGTATAATTTCGGCCTGCATGGGCCTGAAGGTCTCGTAACCGAAAAATTTCTTGAGCGCTGTTTGGGCAGTATCTAAATTCATGTAATGATTGAGTATGCAATACTGGACTAATAATGGATAATCCAAAATTAACAAAAATAACTTCATGCACTACTGCCCGCAAAAATTGATGGTGGGATAAAAAGTGAAAAGGGCTTCTCCTAAGAAAAAGCCCTTTTCAATGAATAGAACACTGAGATTGAGCGCTCAATTGCGCCTAATGTAAAAATATTACTGGAGTTTAGTCTTATCTTTTTAAAAATTGGGACTTTCTAGACCGAAAGCCCCTATGTAAACACGCTTCTTGTTGATAGGTGAATAGGAAGGATAATATCTTTTCCTGCTCACGGGATCTTAAATCTTTATCGTCTAAGATGATACAAATATAAGGGGAAGATTCTTACCGTGAAACCCCATATTCATGGGGTAGGGGGTGGGGGGCTTGTTATTTCGGAATATTGTAATATAAGTATTTCGTTTGAGGCTAAATCTCTGAGGGGACATCACTTAGCAAATTTACGCATCTGCAATTGCACTTTGAAACCATTATCCTTCGCAATGTTCAAATCTGCTTTTAGTCTTTGGGCCCGCATCTTCATATTGGTAAGGCCTTGGCCCGATTTCTTCCGCTTACGGCTATTGATGATTTTTCCGCGGCGTTCGTCTTCCAAAACGGCAACGGGAATCGCTTGCCCATTATCACTGATGGTCAGCTGGAATATCTGCCCTAGATTTTCCATGTGAATGGTGACTTTGGTGGCTTGAGAGTGTTTAGCGATATTGTTGATCGCTTCCTTATAGATAAAATAGATATCCTGCCGGATATTGGCTGGAATCTTCTGTTGCCGCTCCATTTTGCTCACTTTGAACTCATACCGCATATCGATGGGCAATAATACTTCATCGGCATGCACATGCATTCTTTCCACGAGATCTTCCAAGCGATCTTTCCGTGAATCTATCGACCAAATGACATCACTCATTTTCGACATGGCCTTACGACTAGCCTCGCCAATGGTCTTTAGGCGAGGGGTAACATCTGGGTTTTTAATCAGCATACGGAGCATATCCGATTGCATGGCGATACCCGATAGTAACCCACTTACCTCGTCGTGCAAATCACTAGATAACTTCATCCGCAAGCGCTCCATTCGAAGCTTTTGTTCCAATCGGTTTTTCAAAATGGCGTAGATGATAGCTATTATCCCCAAGAAAATAAAAAACCAGAAGATGGGTTTGCGATAGAAATATTGTTCAATATTGATTTTCATGGTGTACTCCTCCGTACTCCAGTTTCCATTGGAGTCAGCTCCTTTGACACGCAGTGTATAGTTGCCTGGCGGAAGATTATTGTACTGCAAAACACCTGATTTCCAATCCCTGTAATCAGGCTCGTAGTTTTCTAATACGGATCTAAACCTGATTTTACCTCGACCATAATACACCGGCAAAGCAAAATGCAATGTAAAATAAGAAGCCCCTGGTTTGATCGTGAGTTCATCTAGGTCAATCAGATTTGTATCTTGAACAATAGGC
Source organism: uncultured Lewinella sp. (assembly GCA_913060855.1). GTDB lineage: Bacteria > Bacteroidota > Bacteroidia > Chitinophagales > Saprospiraceae > DT-111. Next base: position 4,268 of record CAJXUM010000270.1, read on the forward strand.
TGATTACTCTCCGTATCGTAGCGCTCTACTTTGGTGAGAATAACTTTTGGGACGTTTTTATCCACCAATATATCATCGGGATAGAAGGCATTCAAGCCATTTACGGTGCCAAAGTAGCACTGGCCATATTCATCTCTGTAGAAAGAGGAACGGCTAAAATGATCATCGCTGAGGCCATCAATCGCATAGAATATTCGAAATAGATCTTTCTGGGGATCATAATGACTCAAGCCATTGAAGGTGCTAATCCAGAGATTTTGATTACCGTCTACTAAAATACCATGTACGGTATTGCTGGACATCCCATCCTTTTGGGTATAAACTTCTACCTTTTTACTCTCCGGGTGTAAGGCATTGAGCCCATTTTTTGTGCCAATCCAGATCGTACCTGCTTCATCTTCCGCTATGGCATAACAGGTGTTATGGGAAAGTTGACCTTCATCAACGCGGTTATCAATACTGAATTTTTCGATCTCTTCCGTTCCCACTACCAATTTGATAACACCCCCATCTGTTCCAATCCAGAGCTGGCCAGCCCGATCAAAATACAAATAGTATGGGCTTAGGCCTTCCAAAGGGTTAAGCCCAGTAGATGTCTTGTAAGGTTTGAATTCACCGTCTTCGGGATTAAAAGTTATCAACTGACCAACACTATCTTTATCCGCTGCAGCGATCCAAATCAGGCCGTTGACATCTTGGGCCATGGCATGGAATTTCGTATCTCCAATGTAAGAATTGGTCTCACAGGTGGCCAAATCGTACTTGATCAGCTTGCTAGAGTTTAAAAGGTGGCACGTGATGGCCCAAAGATTCCCCCTAGGATCGTATTTCAGCTCGGAGGCACAGGTGAAATTGATATGTCGACCAGTCTGTGAGTCGATCATCGGAAGGGTATCGAGGTATTGGGTCTTTAAATCGTAGGCATATATTTGCTCATTTTCGGCTAGAATATAGGTTTGGCCATGACTATCACCGGTAATTCCTTTAACGACAACGCCCTTTTCATGCGATGGCCCCTTGATATAGGTTTTGACATTACCTTGGCTATTCCTTACAATCTTAAACCCATCTTCAACGCCCAAGAAGAGTATTTTTGAAAAATCTTGACCATATGCAGCGGTGATGGTATTGCTAGAAGAATGTAGGTGGGAAAAATCTTGTACTTCATTGTCAAGGGTCACATAAGACAAGCCTTCGGTGCTGGTTTCTGATTTGCGGTTATTCCCATTTCCAAGCAAAAGATTGCCCAGCTGATCTTCCCATATCTGTGTATAGTACTTATTTTTGGGCACCCGATCCATCGGATAAAAATTCAAGGCATTTTCATCAAGGAGAAACAAGGAAGAAGTATGATAAAGAGAGAACCAAACTTTCCCTAGCTTATCTTGGTGTAGAAAAAAGGCTGGATTAGGATAGGGAAATAGCTTTGTCGTTCCGATAAAATCTCGCTTTTGAAAAACCTTTACCTGTTCACCCTCTGCATTAAACAGGCGTATGCCGTATTCTGCATCATTGATTAGAAAGGTGCCATCAGCTAGGGATAGTAGACTGGTCTTCGTCGTGAGCTTTCGATGTTCTTCCTCTAATATAATGATCGGGACTATCTTTCCTTCTTCGGTGAAATGATACACCTGAAGCCCTTCCCGTTGAATGGTAAGTATGTATATTTCACCCGCCCTGTTCACATGTAAATCCCTCACGATTCCACTGACGCCATTGCTTAGGGTCAACTCTATTTTATCCAATTGATAGGTAATGGGATTCAGGCGATCAAAAAAATTAGGGATATTTCGGTATTGAATGATCAAATTCCCAGCCTTGTCCTCCGCCAAGCTTAGGATGTCGTCATGTGAAATCTGATTTTTATTACCAGGGAAATTATTGAAAACGGTGAATTCGTAACCGTCAAACTTATTAAGTCCACTATTCGTACCGACCCAAATGATTTGATCCTTGGATTGAATGATATCGGTTACTACTCGATCGGAGAGGCCGTCTTTGTAGGAGTAAAAGTCTGCTGGCGCGAGTTTGATTTGCCCCTGTAAGGAATGTGCTAGGACGCTACATAGGAATACCACCACTATAGAAGACCATAGTAAATAATTTGTAGGATACTTACGGACTTGCTCAACATTCAGTCCCATAAAGAAAGTAATACCTTTAATGAGCGGTCTCGATACTTAGATTAACTGTTATAGATGGGGTAAAGTTTTACTGTTAATGCTTACGAAAATAGGACTTATTTTTGATACTTGTATACAAAGGTAGAGGTCAGAGGCCAGACGACAGAAGAGATATGGACTAGATACGAGGCAGAAGTCCCCTCTCAGTAGTCTATTTTCTCGGTCTTGGCAGGCAGGCAGGTCGCTTTTGTCTGCTGAATGTCTAGTAATGTGAAAACCGATTTTTAAATCTCCCCATCCATTTTTTTCTTAATCACTTCTGCCTTGCTATTCACCTGCAATTTTTTATAGATTTTCTTGATATGATCTCTTACTGTTTCTACTGAAATAAGGTATTTATCAGCAATCATTTTATAGCTGAGGCCTTCGACCAATCCCTCCACAATTTGCTGTTGGCGGGGTGTCAAGACATCTTCGGGTACCTGCTGCTTGGGCGCAAAGTGATCCACTACTTTGCGGGCGATGGAGGGCGACATATAGGCTCCGCCTCGAAATACGGTCTCCAATGCCTCTCTGATGGTGTGCAAGTCGCTCCTTTTCGAAAGATAAGAAACGGCTCCCGCACAAAGTGATTTGAAGATCCGTTCGGAGTCATCGTAGGCGGTGAGCATGAGTATGTCCACCTGCTTTTTTCTCGCTTTGATGTGTCGAATCCCTTCCATACCCGACATGCCAGGAAGATTGATATCGAGTAAAATCATATTGACCGCCGAGTTCTCCTGAAAATCCAATAGGAAATCTTCCACCGAATCGGTAGCGATATCAATTTCGATGTTAGCCTGGTTACCCAAAAAGGTAATGAGGTTATCTCTTACTAGTGGTTCATCTTCGATTATACCGAGATGTATCATGTATCTTGCTTGTGGTATGGATAAGATAATTTCGCCTCGCAAAATAGGGATAAATGTGCACAAGTTGCATCTTCCCTGTTTTTTTGACGGACGGGCTCGCACTTATAACAAGCGCCGATCTATACAAGTTGAGCTAATGCTGTCTCTTATACACATCTCCGAGCCCACGAGACCGAGGCTGATCTCG
>CAJXUM010000271.1 GCA_913060855.1 uncultured Lewinella sp.
TCAGCCTCGGTCTCGTGGGCTCGGAGATGTGTATAAGAGACAGCTTATAGAGGTGTATGACAACAATATGCTAAAATCCGTCGATTGTAAAGATAAAAATCGGTGAATGATATAAAAAATCAGATAATAGATGGAATTTTGATACCTTAATAGACCTTATCCTGAAACATATATTTGGATATAATCCTTATTCATGCATACATCAGCCTTTATAAAACAAGTGCTATTTAGTTTTTGTTGCTGCCTGCTTTTCTCCACCATTGGGTTGAGTAATAACGGGCCTCACAATACCTCAGCCTATCGCTTCAAGTCCATTACGGTCAATGATAATTTATCCCATAGTGATGTCAATTGTATCGTACAAGATACGCTAGGGTACATTTGGATTGGTACTAATAATGGGTTGAATCGCTTCGATGGATATCGCGTCACTACCTTTAAATACAATCTCGAAGATACCCTGTCTATACCCGGGAATAGGGTTAGGGAAATGACAATAGATAGTACAGGACAAATTTGGGTAGCGCTAGAGAACAAGGGTTTATTCCGGTTTCACCCCAATGAAATGATATTCAGAGAAGTCGTAATTCCTTTCCCAAACCTCAATTTCATGGAAATGGAAGTAGACCGTTTTGGGGATGTATGGATCAATAAAAGGCGTTTCGGTTTATGTCGACTCATGCTCGATGAGGCGGGAGCCGTAGAAAAGATCATCACCTACTCCACTAAGGAGATAAGGCCGAACGCATCCGATTTTGATATTCGCTTGATTCACGCTACTCCGGCTGGCCTCTATCTTGTCTTAACCGACAATAGTCTCTGGTGTTTTGATCCACATAAAAATACATTTGAGGAGAAGCTAAATGGCGTAAAAGGTCTAAATGCTCAATCGGAACAAATACAATGCTTATGGGGGGATCAAAATCTATTATGGATAGGCACATCCAATGGCGTTTGGCGGTCAACTGTTAAGAAGGGAACCCAAGGCAAAGGCCAGTTGGGGGAGCTAGAATCTGTAAAAGTAGGAATGGAAGCTGCACTGTCGGTTAATCATATCTTCAGGGATAATCAGCAGCATCTTTGGATGGGGACAAGAACCGGGCTTTATGTTTTATCGGCACCGAGGGAAGCAGCAGGTAGTCGGAGCGCGCCTTTAGTGCAAAAAATAAATTTTTCAAATACGGCTATTCACAGTGATATAATCACGGGGCTGTACGAAGATCGTTTCGGTGTATTATGGGTGGGATCTACCGGGGGCGTAAATTACACCAATTTGCGAAATAAAGCGTTTGTGCACGTCGAGACGGAAGAAGAAGAACGAAGAGATCATACCGCCACATCTATATATAAAGGTAAGGATGGGAGGATTTGGATGGGGTCTCGCTCGGGTTTATACATTTATGATCCCAATACGGGTATTGGAAAAAACTATAGGGATGGTACAGGGCTAACGGATCTTAAGGGAGCCTATGTGGCGCGAATCTATGAGGATAGCCGAGAGGATATTTGGTTAGTGATGAAAAATAGGGGACTATCTAGGATACGTGAGGTGGATGGTGAGTTACAATTTGAGGCATGGCCCAGGCAAGGTCCCAATGGCGTACAATTGGCCTCCAATCTGATGTATATGACGGAGGACCAAGCGGGCGCGCTTTGGATTTCTAGCTTTAGTGACGGTATTTATATCCTGGATAAAGAACGAAAGAATTACACCAACCTAAGGCATGATCCACGCAACCCCAATTCTTTGTCGAGTAATAAACTAACCGCCATTTATGCTGATCCATTGGATGCTAGTATTTGGGTGTCCACGAGAGATGGCGGCTTGAATCATTTGACCAAAGGACAAGCAGGGGATTGGGAATTTAGCCATTTTCGTTATGCTGCCGATGACACGAGCAGCATAAGCAGTGATCACACCTGGCAAATCTATCGGGCCAAAAATGGACAGCTTTGGGTAGCTACTTTAGCAGGAGGGCTAAATAAGGTCATTGAGCATCCAGACGGTACTTACGCTTTTGAAAGGTATACGATTAAAGATGGGTTGATCGACAATGATGTAGAAAGCTTGGCGGAAGATAATCAGGGAAATCTCTGGTTAGCCGGGAGGGGTTTATCTAGGTTCAATCCGGAGACAGATCAATTCCAGCATTTCGATTACCAGGATGGTTTGCAAAGTAATTCTTTCAAGATTGGGGCGGTACATAAAGACAGAAACGGAATACTTTATTTTGGAGGAATCAAAGGGATCAATTATTTCGATCCGCAAGCTATCATTGCTGATGATATAGTACCTGCTATCTATGTGACGGGTCTGCAAGTGAACGGCCAGCCGGTGATGGTAGGGGAGTGGATAAAAGGCCGGCAATTATTGACAGAATCCTTGTTTAATCTGCCTAAAATCGACTTGAAGGCGACGGAAAATGATTTCACCATAGACTTTGTCGGTTTACAGTTAGCCTCATCACTCAAAAATGAATACCGCTACACCTTAGAAGGGCTCAATAATACCTGGGTGACTACTCGATACCCCAATTTGAGTGCCACCTATTCCAATATTCCGCCCGGAGACTACACCTTCAAATTAAGGGCCTGTAATGGCGATGGTGTTTGGAATGAAGAGACGCTGGAGTGGCGAATTCATATTGCCAGCCCTTGGTACAGCACGCCCCTTGCATTTGTGGGTTATGGGCTATTGGGGATGCTAGGCCTTTTCCTATTTCAGAAAAATACGGAGAAACAATTAGGCTTAAAGAATGAACTAATCATAGCCGAAAAAGAAAAAGAACTCAATCGTTCAAAGCTCAATTTTTTCACCAATATCTCCCATGAACTTCGCAGTCCACTCACCTTGATTAAAGGGCCATTGGAAGAGCTACTGCTGCATGCTAAAGTGAGGAAAGAAACCAAGGAAAAGCTGCAGATCATGCAGAATAGTTCCAATCGCCTCCTCAACTTGATGAATCAACTATTGGATTTCCGGAAAGTGGAAACGGGGAACATGCGTTTGCAAGCTGCTACGGGTAATTATGTCAAATTTTGTCAAGAGTTATATCTCATCTTCAGTCAGAGTACTAATGATAAGGTGATCCAATTTCGATTCGATACGCCTTTATCCGATATCCAATTGGTCTATGATAGAGACAAAATGGAAACCGTATTGATGAACTTACTATCCAACGCTTATAAGTTTACTTCAGAGAATGGTTACATAAGGCTCTGTCTATCGGTAAAAGGAGATAGCCAAAAGGAGGCAATATACGATGCAGAAAATGGCGATTTGCTAGACCACTATTTACAACTGGAGGTAAGCGATTCGGGGATGGGGATGGAGGAAAAAGAAATAGACAAGATTTTTAACCCTTACTATCAAGTCAAAAACACCGATACCTTACATCTTACAGGTACGGGCATTGGTCTGTCTTTGGTGAAAGGCGTCATAGATCTGCATAAAGGTAAAGTAGAGGTGCGTAGCGAAAAAAACAAAGGCACTCTTTTTCTGATCAAACTCCCTTTCGGTACGGCTCACCTTTCCAGTGACCAACTGATTCCTAATTTCAGGAATAGCGAATACTTGGGGCATTATATCGAAAACAAAGCGGGTTCTGTAACGGAAACAACGATAAGTGGTAATCAATATCTAAAATCGATTGATGATCGTAGCAAAAAGTACACGGTCATGATCGTAGAGGATAATGCCTCTCTAAGAAACTATTTGAAGCAGGTCTTGGAAATTGATTTTATCGTCAATGAAGCAGTAAATGGCAAAGAAGCTCTGGAGATCATACTGGATAATCCACCAGATATCGTCGTGAGTGACGTCATGATGCCGATCATGGATGGTATTCGACTCTGCAAGTCGATTAAAGAACATGAATTGATTGCTCATTTACCGGTCATCTTGCTAACTGCCAGGACCTCCCGCGTATATGAATTGGAAGGCCTGGATATGGGAGCCGAAAGTTATATCACCAAGCCCTTCAATGCCGAACTATTAAAATCGAGAATATATGCGATTTTGAAGAATAGAGAACACCTACGAGAATACTATCGCAAGCAGCTATTTTTCGAATCTGTAAAGGAAAATCAATTGAGTCCAGAAGAGAAATTGGTGCACCAAGCCATAGAGATTGTGGAGGCTAATTTGGGCGATACAGACTTCAATGTGCAACGCCTGGCAGAATTATTGTTTCAAAGTCAATCTAGCTTGTATCGTAAAATAAAAACGGTGACAGGAAAGTCCCTAGTAGAGTTTGTTCGTGATGTTCGTTTGCGAAAGGCGGCTCAGCTGATCCAAGAAGGAGAGTTGTCTATCACGGAAATTGCCTATAAAGTGGGTTTTAGTAGTATCAAATACTTCCGTCAATGCTTCAAGAAGTTGTACCATGTTACGCCTTCGGCCTTTGGAGAAGCGGCGACACCGACCCGGCAAGATACGGGGGCTAAGATTTCGACTTGATAAGGGCTCAAATTCAAGGGCGTAACCAAGGCGCTCCCGCCGTTGGTTCACGGTTTCCAACCGGAACCTGTCCCGTCCTCGCCTCTCGCAGTTCCTGCTGCATAGCCCCCACTTCTCACCGCCCAATCACCAAAGCCCCTTCCTCCCTGACATCCACAAATTGCACCCCTCCCTCTTCACAGTACGTCCGCCAATTCTTAGCCGACCAATAGTCATTAGACCCATCCCAAACTAATTGTTCAATGGCAAAGTAGTCTTCCAGTTCACTCAATTCCAATCGTGGGTTGTCGTGTAACAGTGCAAAGTCGAGCCCAATCGGAGACGATATTTTGGTCGGCGGCAAGGTATCCAAAATGGCCATTCGCCAATCGTAAAATTGAAGAAACCCTCCTTGGTAGGACCAACTACGTCCTTCAATACTATCGGTCATATCTACTTGCGTAATGTTTTTGACGGCACTATAGCTTTGATAGTTAGTCGTTGCCCAATCTACAGCACCCGGCTTTCCCTCACCGCCTACAATTCGCAAACAATTGGGGCCATCAATACAGTCGATGACAGTTTGACCTTTGACCTGATAAACGACGATCTCTTTCTTGTTAAATTGTTGCCAAGCTTGCAGGTTGTATTGAATACTGAATAATAATAAACAGCTGGCTAGTCCATACCATAAACGTTTGTAATAAAAAAGGTAATAAGCACCCAGTAAGAGGACTGCCATAAAGAGGGTGAGCATCATCGGTATATCGATCCAGATATCGCTGAGGGTACTCGCTGGCAATTGCTGTAAAAAGAAGATAACAGCATTCATCCCCCAAATACAGGCATATAGAATTTTGCCCAGTACCATTCCAAGAATAGGAACCCCATTAAACACAAACAGCCCCAAGCCCACACTAAGAATAATCATGGCTGCCGGTACCACCACCAAGCCAGACAGCAGAAAATAGACTGGGAATTGATGGAAATAATAAAGACTAATGGGGAGAGTCGTCAACTGCGCTGCCAAAGCCACGCTAGATAATTTCCAACAGTAGTTTCCGATAGGATTGGCAATGTACCAGGATTGATAAATAATACCTTGGAAAAATACGATTCCCGTTAGGGCCAGGTAAGAAAGTTGAAAGCCGATATTGAATAACAAGATAGGATTGATCACCAACATACAAAAAGCAGAGGCCGCTATCGTATTGTATATATTGGTGTACCGCTTTAGGGATTGACCGATGAGTACGAAGGAGAACATGCAAGCTGCCCGGATCACCGAGGCCGTGGCTCCTGTGAAATAGGCAAAGCCCCAAATGCCTAAGAGTAGCAAGGCCATTTTTAGCCATTTCCATCGGCCATACCAATATCCCAAAAGGCCTAGTAGAAATTGTAATCCTACATAAATCAGTCCCACATGTAAACCCGAAACCGCCAATACATGCATAGCACCAGTACTAGCATAACCTGCTTTGATCTCCGGACTCAAGGAACTCCGTTCTCCCGTAATAAGTGCCGCGCCGATGGCATATTCATCGGCTGAAGGGAGATGCGCTTTTAGAATTTCGAGACACTGCTTTCGTAAATCAGTAGCATGTCGACGCAAATAAGCGGCTTTGGCCACGGGGATATACTGCCACTGTTTCTCTTTTACAAAAACTTGGTAATAGTAACCTTGCGACTGCATATAAGCAGCAAAATCAAAAGCCTTGGGATTTTTCGGGGGAGGGATAGGTTGTATTCGTCCCTTGATTTGCAGCTGGTCGCCGATGCGAAAAACCTGTTCACTGTTAGCTATGTAAACCAAAAGACGTCCTCGAAGTGGGGCAGAAGGCTGGTCTGGAAGCATACTTTGCATTAATTGTAGCCCTATTCTGGTACTGCTTTCTCTTTCGGATAATGCGATGATCCGTCCCTGAAAAAACTGGACTTCTTCCGTGGCCTTCATCAGGGGCGGCGGGCGAAAGCGCTGCAGTTGCTGGCTGCCCAATGACCAGCCAAAGAGACACAGGAAAAGTGACAGACTAGTACCAAACCACCACTGTTGATGGGGTAATGTTTTACGGCTTTGTAAAACCAGCAGGAAAAGGAAGGGAATGAGTAGCCACCAATGGGGAAATGTATATGAAGTGGAGAAGGATAAGCCAATACCCATTGCTAAGGGCAAGAGTAAGCGGATAAAGGGAGCCGCGCGCCAATTGAGGGTCATCAGAGTTGTTTTAGAGAGCGTAGTAGTGTATTCCAATTTTACAACTGTTATCAAAACAGTTCCTTAAATATAAAAGTAAATTGTTGAATGTTAAAATTTTAGGGCGACTTCTTATTAGACCATTAACAAATTCTATATACAGAATGCATCCTCCATACCCTTATGCAGCTATGGGATAATGGGCGATCTATACCTGTTCTGCACGCAATATTTTTCAAGCTCTAAGGGCATTTCTTAAAAAGTGAAGAGGGGATGCCCCTACTTATTTAGCTAGTGATGATCCACCCCATATTGTAAATAATACACTAATTATAATAAAAAACCCTCTCGAATTAATTAACTTGCTCCCACAGAGCACTTTAAGTGCTTTTTTGGTGTCATGAATTGACAAAAAATAGCAAAAGAGGACAAAATAAGAGATGCTAGGCCAAGATTTTGGGGCTTATTTTTCCTCGTCCATTGATCAGAAGTAGGCAACAATGAAGGAACTTGAAGTATTTTTTAAGTCAGCACTTACTGTAGATAACGTGATCTTCGGATTTGACGAGGCAGAGTTGAAAATCTTATTGATTAAGCGAGGAGAAGAACCGTATAGTGATGAGTGGGCCTTACCGGGGCACTTTGTTTATCCTTCAGAAGACCTGGAGACAGCAGCGGTGCGTGTACTGGAAGAAATGACGGGTTTACGTAATGTTTACTTGGAACAAGTACGGACCTTTGGCGCAGCTAATCGGCACCCTTTTGGCCGAGTGATTACCACTGCTTATTTCTCTGTCTCTTATACACATCTGACGCTGCCGACGAAGAGGATAGTGTAGATC
>CAJXUM010000272.1 GCA_913060855.1 uncultured Lewinella sp.
CAGCGTCAGATGTGTATAAGAGACAGTTTCTCTGGCAATTAATGTAAACCAAAGTGGGTTAAAGTTTAGCGCCTAGCTTCCTAAATCAACTTCCTTGTACCAACTAAATATAAACATTAGTTGTTTGAGAAAAATCACCATTGCCTTCGGCAGTAATATTGTTGTTGTATGATCGAACAAAAAGAATTTTCGCTACAAGCGCAGGCGCGCGGTTATCATCTAATCACTGAAGAAATAAGCCGTGCAATAGGACCACTTCCCAAGCAGGGGATTTTCAACCTCTATATCAAACACACTTCGGCAGCCATTACTATCAATGAAAATGCCGATGCTTCAGTCCGAGTAGATTTTGAAAGTATCTTCAATAAATTGGTCCCCGAAAACATGCCTTTTTTGACCCACACCATTGAAGGACCAGATGATATGCCAGCCCATATCAAAGCTGCCATGATTGGTTCTTCTATTAGTATTCCTATTACCAATCATCGCCTAAACCTGGGTACTTGGCAGGGCATTTATCTGTGCGAATTTCGAAACTATGGTGGATCTAGAAAAGTAGTCGCCACTATTTACAGCTAGTTATGCAGTTAATATTTAATGGAGTACAAGTTGGACTAGCCTTGGCTATTTTATTGGGTCCTATCTTTTTTGCGCTCATTCAAACAGGAGTAGAACGAGGTTTTAGGGCTGGCATTATGGTAGGCCTCGGCATATGGGTCAGTGATCTTATTTTCATCGGATCTGCCTATGCTGGGCTCAATTTCATTACAGCATGGACAAAGGATGATAACTTCATGTTATACCTCGGGATCGCTGGGGGGATTATTCTTGTGGCAGTGGGGGTCGGAACGCTCCTTTCCAAACCACCCGACTGGGATTCAGGTTCTATTATTCCCAGTAAAGCTTCTTATTTTTCGTTATGGTTGAAAGGCTTTCTGGTCAATACCGTTAATCCCTTTACCTTCTTTTTTTGGATCAGCATGATGGGAGCTACGGTAGGTGATAAAGAATATAGTCGAAAGGAAGCCTTGGTTTTCTTTACCGCTATTATCACTACTATTGTTATTACTGATTTGGCCAAGGTGCTACTCGCTAAATACATCCGCCAATGGATGACCTTCAAGCATATTTTATGGTTAAGGCGCATCTCGGGGAGCGCCTTAATCATATTCGGTGTTGTTTTAGTGATTCGAAGTCTTAGTATTTAGAACGTGTTTGGAGGTACCGATATGAGCCGCAAATAAGCTCTGAATTACTCATCCCTTAGATATACAATCGGATTTTTAACATAGGCATTGTATACATATCCTACGACCGCGATCGATGTAATTCCCAGTAAGCCCAAGAAGGCGACAAGAATCGGTAATAAGCCTGGATTGGTCATTTCTGGGGAGATTTCAGTGAGTATCGATTTTATCCCTAAAAAACTTAGTGGCCCACCAATCAAACACGCGAGTAAGACCGACCAGAAAAACTCTTTATTGATAATTCTCCCTAAGTTCCATACTGTGGCGCCTAATACTTTCCGAATACTCATTTCTTTCATTTTCCGGGCTAAAACACTAAGACTATTACCCACTAAAATTGATGAGTAGTACCCGAAAGACAGAAATTATAGCAGAAGAAATCGACATAGCCTTTTATTTATTACAATTAGGATATATCTTAAGCAGAATTCAAAACAAAAATGAAAAACATGAGATCCTCCTACTCCCAACAATGGCTTGGCTTATTAGTTTTTGCCCTTGTCTTTTTCACGCAGTGTGGTACTGCAGAGCAAGCCGATAAAGCTCCAGAAACCTCCACTACCGCTAGCACCCAGACACCACTGGAAGCGTATATCGCATCACCGGATGATGCTTTCGAATATGAATTAAAAGACAGCATCAAAGGGGATGGCTATACCGCTTTTGTCATTCGTATGGTTTCCCAGCGTTGGCTCACAACAGCCGAGGTAAAAGATCCGACTTGGTGGCATTGGTTGACCATTATTGTCCCTGACGAAGTAATTACTAATAAAGGATTACTGTTTATTGGCGGTGGGTCTCGCCGTACGAAAAGCCCAGAGAAAGGGGATGAAATACAAATACAAGCGGCATTATTGTCTAAATCTATCACAGCTAACCTGCATAACGTTCCTAATCAACCTACAGAATTTGTGGGAGACGATTACGGTCCTAGGGTCGAAGATGAGCTAATTGCATATGGTTGGAGGAAATTCTTAGAGGGTGGGGCAAAGGATGAAGATGCCAAGTGGTTGGCACGCTTACCCATGACTAAGTCAGCCGTACGAGCCATGGATGTGATTTCGGAGTTCAGTAATGGAATAGGCCATAAGGTCGATGAGTTTGTCGTAGCTGGGGGCTCCAAGCGGGGTTGGACGACTTGGACGACAGCTGCAATGGATGACCGGGTAGTGGCCATTGCGCCGATCGTGATTGACATGCTTAATGTCGTTCCTTCTTTCCAACACCATTGGCAAGTATATGGATTTTGGGCACCCGCTGTTGGAAATTACGTGGAGGAAGGAATAATGGATTGGCAGGGTTCAAAGGAGTATGATCGACTGATCAGCATCACAGAACCATATTCCTATCTAGATAAATTGGATATGCCTAAACTCCTATTGAATGCCACGGGAGATCAGTTTTTCATTCCAGATTCTTGGAAATTTTATTGGAATGACCTGAAAGGCGAAAAACATGTTCGCTACGTTCCCAATACTGATCACTCTATGCGAGAATCCGATGTATTAGAAAGCTTGATTTCTTTTTATCAATCTATTGTGCTAGATGCCCCAAGGCCAGAATTTGATTGGCGAGTAGAGGATGGAACGATTCGAGTGCAGACACCGGATGGCCAGGCACCTGCCAGTATCAAATTGTGGAAGGCTAATAACCCTGATAATCGAGACTTTCGTTTGGAGACCATTGGAAAGGCTTGGGAAGCAGAAGAAATTCCAATCAACCCAGAGGGGCTTTATCAATTAAAAATCGATGAACCGGGTTCGGGCTATAGCGCCTTTTTTGCAGAACTTACTTATCCAGGCGCTGCTGGCGTTCCCTTAAAATTAACTACGGGGGTAGTCGTTACGCCCGATACCTATCCGCATAAACCGTTTGTCCCAGAAGAGCAGTTAGGGACGAAGTAGGGAGGAGTGGCTGTTTAATCGTGTTGCGGGTTGATTCAAAGACGGGAAAATAGATTTGGTCTTTGAATCAACTCGGCAACCTACTAAGCGAGTAGTTTTATAACTATGCAGACTCTTTAATTCGAGGTGCTAGCACATTTTCATCATTCTTCAATGAGTATGCCCATTTTTCCCATCTGATAATCTCGCAGGGCCTCCATAATTTGGGTTTCTGTATTCATGACATAAGGGCCTTGCTGCACTACTTTTTCCTCAATAGGAACTCCTGCTAATAATAAGAATTGGCTATGGGAATCGGCAGAAATTTCAATATCTACGCCCTTATTATCAAATACAACTAGATTTTTTTGCGCCACTTTTCCGTAACCTCCTATTCTTACTTCTCCGCTAATCACATATAGCATGGTATTCCAGACTTCTCCAACCTGAAGCGTTTGTTGACCGCCGGGCTGAGTCGTTCCCCAGATCACCAGCAGCTCACTTTCTGTCTCGATTTTGCCCCTTAGCCCATTGTATATCCCGGCAATCAGTTTGTTACTAATCAGCCCATCCGTTGATGTAAAAACAGGAATTTGATCTTCGGCGATATACTGGTATTTGGGCTGTTGCATTTTTTTGCTGGCAGGCGAATTAATCCATAATTGGATAATTTCTTGTTTCCCCTTTCTTTCCACCAAAGCTTGGGAAGGGCGCTCACTGTGAATGATCCCAGCACCCGCATGCATCCATTGTACTTCGCCTTTTTTTGCCACTTGGTTGTTGCCTCTACTATCCCGATGGTGTACCTCTCCTTCAACCACAAATGTTACAGGTGTAAATCCTCTATGGGGATGAGGGCCTAAACCTTGCTGACGTGCTGGCGCCAAATCCGTAAAGGAAAATCTTCCATGATGCAAAAGCAAAAATGGATCTACCTGAGGGGCCTTCTGAGTAGGGAGTGCCTGTTTGATAAGTATACCTCCCATATTTACATCACTTGTTGGGAGTAAGTATTTGACTTTTCTTTTCATAATGTATTATGATTCTATAGCTCAACACCGCGAGGTAAATACAGTAGCTACTTACCTAAGTTTGCTCGAAAACTTCCAGCGACTTCCTTGCCATGTAATTTTTCAAGTAATGCTAGAAAAGTTTCGGTTTCCTTTTTTTCCACCGAAAACCACGTTCTTAGGAATGTAAACATCGCAGCTTCCCCAATCGTTTTTTCTAGTCCATACAATTTGGCTACGCCCTTTCTATACATGACGGCATGCTGAGGTGTTCCAGTATCGCTACCCTGATATACAGCGGGTAAACCGGATGCCTCTTTTTCAATCCGCGTCAAGAAATCATGAAAAGCAGTTGTCCCAAATTCCTTCTGAGCATATTTCCAGGCAATATACTCTGCGACCGACTCGTCTAGCCAGCGATGAACCGTCAAAGGATTGGCGCCACTACTCCAAAAATGTGCAAATTCATGGGTGATAAAAATAGCAAGACCCAACGTATCTTTCACAGAAATACCATCATTCAATAGGATAAAATTCTTTCTGGCATATCCACTTTCAGACCTGGGAGCGATAACCAATTTGACAGGAGGAATGGCTTTAACCTTGCCAAAGGATTGGTTGAGCCATTGATATCCTTTTTGCCCAATAGCAGCTATAAAAGCAGCTCTCTTATCCGCTTTTCGATGATCATGAATGGTTATATCCCCGATGTTTGTTTGGTGAAAAGCAGGGCTACCCACCAGTACTAGGTCGATCTGTGACACAGTATTTGTGATTTCAAATTTATTCTGCCCTACTTTTTTACTTGTCCCACTCGAGATCATCTCGAAGTTCTTTTCAGCTACTAGTTCCAGCGCTACATCTGCGGTAAATTGAAGGTTGAAGGAAGAGAGGATAGGTAACCAGGTGGAATTGAGACTGAGTTCAATCCAATCTCCTGTAATTTTATCAATTCCCCATGGCGCATCCTCTTTTTTCAGAATGGACGTATAATGAAAGTGCAGCTTCTTAGGCCCGGTCCATTTATCCTCAAAATATAGAATAATCGCTTTCCCTTGATTCGACCTTGCTACTTCCTCAAGCTTTAACAAACCTTCCGCTTTACAATGAATAAAGTTGGCATTTTCATGAATCAGGAATTCGAGGCTATCTATCGGCTTAGACTCAGTTGCCTGATAATTAATAGCGAGCTCTACTTCAAAACTTTGTTGGCTAACATCAATTTTGACTTTCGTCTCATAATGAGCCAAGTTCTCATTTTGGCCAATACAGTAATATCCAGCCAACATACAGAGCAAAAGAGGGCCTAGTTGTAGTATTTTCATAGAATAGTAATTTGAAAATACATCTTAGACGAAGATTCGCCCTTACAGGTGTCAATCGAATGTATAATTGGATAATATTTTGATTACTCCTTCTCTATAGGTTCTCCCAATTGGAATTTGCTGGCCATTTACTTCTACCGTAGTAGTAGAGTAGGCTTCAATTTTATCTTTCGCTACTAAAAAAGAGCGATGTATTCTTATTAGGTTGGGATCTTTAAGTTCCGTTTCTAGTTCTCCGATTTGAAATTTCGTAACTAAGCGATCCTTGGTGGTATGAATCCTGACATATTCCTTCAGGCTTTCCACATAGCGTATCTCATCTAGAAATACCTTCACATTTCGCTTGTCGACCCGAAAAAAGCGGAAGGGCCTTTGAGCATTTTTTGTTTCTTCTACACGATCAACTTTCTTGTTTTGTACATCCACTTTCTGCACCGCTTGTAGGAACCGTTCAAAGTCAATCGGTTTTAACAAATAATCCACCACATTATGCTCATAAGCTTGCAAAGCGTACTGGTGATAGGCCGTGGTGAGGATAACTTTGGGTGGATGGATCAATGTTTTTAGAAAATCCAATCCTTTTAGTTTAGGGAGGTGAATATCAAGAAAGATCAGGTCCACTGCTTGCTCTTTCAAGAAACTACTGGCGTAAATAGCATCTTCACAAATACCCATTAGGGCTAGGTGCGGCACATCATTGATATAATCGCTCAACACTTCAGCTGCTAAAGGTTCATCTTCTATAATTAGGCACTTGATTTGTTCCTGCATATTGCGCTAGATTAATCGTTACTATTAGCCGGTAAAAATCCTGTTCATCTTGGATAACTAACTCATGAGCGGAAGGATAAAGTAGGTCCAATTGTCGACTTACATTGGGCAGTCCAATCCCTTCGATGGGTTTATCTTCATTGGGTTCTTTGGCATTTTCAACCACAAACCGAAGCTGTGCTTCTTTCACTTTCAAGGTGATACTGACATAAGCATCGAACCTGGTTTCGCTCGTTCCATGTTTGAAAGCATTCTCTACTAATGGCAATAGTAGTAAAGGTGCAATGAGTGTCGTTTCATCATCAACATCCGTACTAAAATCGACAGCTAAGCGATGACTGTACCGCAGTTTTTCCAAGTCAATATAATCTTCAATTAATTGGATTTCTGTTTGAATTACAATCTGCTCTTGATCGCACTCGTATAACATAAATCGAAGCAGCTTTGATAACTTCATCACAATAGGTGCCGTTGCTTCTGATTTTTTACGTGCTAAAGCATAGATATTATTTAGGGTATTGAAAAGGAAATGGGGGTTGGTCTGTGCCCGTAAAAAACGAAGTTCTGTCTGTAGTTTTTCTTCCGTTAATTGCTTCTCCTTTTCTAACTGGTTTACTCGCAAGCGCAATAACTTGATCGTCAGCGCAATCCCACTAAGTGATACAAACTTAATTCCTGTATAAATGTACCGAGGGAGCCATTCATCAAAAGGATTAGCAGGGTAGGGTAATTGATAGATATAAGGGTAGATAATACTGGGAATTAACAAACGGTAAAGCGTAAAGACAAGCGTAAAGAGCAATAGATATTCCAGTAGCAAGAGGCCATAGGACCTGCCTTTAAAGTAACGCCTCAAAATCACGTACAAGCTGTAGTAGGTAAAAGCCATTTCTAAGGGCAAAATAACCAACCTTGTGCCAAACCCTTTCCACATCCGTTGCCAAAATGGCAGCTCGACAAAAGTAGAATTGGATAGAAATACCTCCACATAGCTGTTGAGTAGCCAGTACAATAACCAGAAACCAATATGTAGTAGTATTTTCTTACCCATTAGCGGCTTGTGTTTTTTGGTAACGTCTATGTATTGTAGGTGGGAAACACCTGCAACGGCCAGCCACGGTCTTATAAAGATCATAAATTTAGGGGCCTTACAAAAGAACAGTGTAGCAACTGTCTCTTATACACATCTGACGCTGCCGACGAAGAGGATAGTGTAGA
>CAJXUM010000273.1 GCA_913060855.1 uncultured Lewinella sp.
GAGATCAGCCTCGGTCTCGTGGGCTCGGAGATGTGTATAAGAGACAGGAAAAGGAGTGCTCCAATGGAAAACATCCGACCTTCATAAGTGGCTGTGTAAAGCTGCTTGTCTACTTGATGAATATCTACCTCTTTCAAGGTGTCCAGGTTTCGAAAGTCCATGTTGTAAAAGATAAAAGTGTAAGAAAATAACCCTTGTCGTACCTAAAATCTTGCTTGGCTTAAGCTGCTACGGCAGTCTGTGCAGCAACGAACTCGGCCAAAGTATTGAGTGACTCAAAATGAGGGGTCAAACTCTCAATCTCCGTGATCGTGATATTGTAATCTCTTTCAAGAATCACAACGATTTCCAATCCATCGATAGAGTCCAAACCCATACCTTCACCAAATAATGGATCAGTGGCACTGACGCTAGCAGGATCTACGTCAACAAGATTCAATTGCTCAATGATTTTGTTCTTGATTTCGTTAACTAACTGTTGCTTTTCCATAATCGAAACAAATTTTATTGATGTTAATGATAATAGTATCCAAATTGATTAAATCTTCTCTTTCCACCCATAGATAGCAGGACTGGAAATGATCTGTTGTATAGTAATCCATCCACCCGATCAGACAAGCGTCTAATTGCTGGGAATGGAATAATTGCTTGGCATAATCCTTTAGCAAGTCTAGGTTCTGCATTCCGTGTAGGAGGAAGTAATTTTCTCCTTGGATGTTATGCTTTATGCAGAGTTCACCTAGAATAGCACTAGGCAGGGTGTACGTAAATTGGGCGGGACTGTAGAAAATATTGTCCGCTGCAAAAACTTTCTCATAGTAGTGCTGATCAGTATGTATAGATCCGCTTTTGCTCGCCAATAGGACACCTGTTTTGCTTGGTGCTGCCAAACGTTTTTCGGGTACAATAGGCAGGGCTGAAAGAAAGCCAAGCTGGCAAAAACGATCCATCTTGTGGAACTTGGGGTAATTGATATCGAAGTAACGATAGGCTTCTAGAAAGAAGGACTGTTCTTCCCCTACACGCGCTTCGAAAAGAAGCTGGCCGTTGTGCCTGATGGTGCTAGGTTGTATGATACAGTAAGAAGCCATGCTGTTTTTATTTTATGGTGTCTATAATTCGTTCTTCATGCCAATGCAGGCACTCTGCTTGTCTAACTAGGACTTTTTTCGACCATCAGGCAGGCATTTCCTCCACCAAAACCCGAAGCGGTCTTCAAAAAACTTTTCATGGGTGACCAGACCAATTGGGTGGCCGGTTGATATTTTACATCCTCTCCTGCGTTCTCAAATCCGATAGAAGGCAGGATGGTATTTTGTTTCAATGCTTCGGCCGAGACGACGGTCTCAAGCAGTCCCGCTGCGCCTAATGTGTGGCCAAATATGCCCTTCAGGCTGAAGAAAGGTATCTCGCCGAGCCCCGACTGTTGGAACGCTAAGGATTCCATCGCATCATTGTAGCGGGTCCCGGTTCCATGAGCCGAAATAAAATCGGGTAATTGATCTTCTTCGGTTTGCGATAAGCAATGTTGGATCGCTTGGCTAAGGCCTCTTGCCTCTCTCGATGGAGCCGTCATATGATTGGCATCATTACTAGAGGTGCCGGCAATAATTTTCAAATCCTTTGAGCTGGCAGGCTTTCCACTCAAAATCACTCCCGCACAGCATTCTCCTAAATTCACACCCGTTCGATCTTTATCGAAGGGTCGACATAAACCTTTGGCATAGGCTTTTAGCGAATAGAAACCCGAGATCGTAAAATCGGTCACTAAATCAGCGGCGATGACCATGGCTTGTTGGCACAAACCGGCTTGGATGAGTTGCCTTCCCAGGAGGATTCCTTCTACACCCGATATGCAGGCATTGGATACCACAATTGGGAGGTTGGTAAAGCCTAGTTGCCTTGCCATGACTTGGGCCGAGTCGGAAAATAGGATCCGGCCCTTAGGGATCAACGTATCGGATTCAAAGAGTAAGTCTATGTTCCCTTTAGTCGTACAGAAAATGAATATATTTTTTGGGTCTCTTGGGTCAAAATTATGTTGAGCTAGCAGCCGCTTGGCGGTCACCAGTACCATTTTTTCTAATTTGGTTAGGGGGACTGTGGGCTGTATAAGATGATCGTATTCCGCAACTTGTTCTTCCGCAATAGCTGCACAGAAAATAGGCGTTCTAGCTGCTGCCGATTTTTGCTCCTTCAGTCCACTTACCCCAGCTTTGATTTGCTGAAAGTTATGATCCAGGCCTATACCTAGCGGGCTGAGCATTTCTGCGGATGTGATATAAGTTGCGCTCATGATACGAGTACGTTTTTTCGCCATTGTTTAAAAAATCGAGGTTGTACCATCACCAATTTCATTGCCTTATCGGTAAATACTTGGCAGGTCTTTCCACTACAAACTAATTCTCTGTCGCTGTTGAAAATCTCATAGCTAAAGTTGATTTTAGCAGCATCGGTATCTTCGAAAGTCGTCTCCACTTCTACCACATCTCCATACCGTAATACCTTGTTATATTTTACATTCACTTCTACGACCGGTACCACATATCCTTCATCCAAAATATCTAGGTAACCAATTCCGTATTGCTTGTTGAAGAACTCACGACCGTCTTCGAAAAACTTCACATAGCGCCCGTGCCAAACAATTTGTAGAGAATCTACATCACTAAAGCATACTTCGACTGTCTTGGTGGTAGTTAGCGTCCGTTTCATATTGACTTTTATTCTCACTCAGTAATGCCAGTTATCGGCTTATGGTTATTCTTTTGCAAGTAAGCTTTGCTTTGATGTTTTGCACTCCTGCTAAATCGATCTTTGATTCGCATCTCTGCTAGTTTTACTTTTAATCGACGGAGCATAAAGTGGTGCGTCAAAGGGAGATCGCTTTTGTTCTCCGCTTCAAAAATATCGTGATAGTCCGCTTCCATATTCGCTTGTTTTAAGTTAAACGATCACTGTTTTTTGACCGACTTCGCGTTTAGTATCTACACCGATTAGATAAGCTGCAATTTCTTTTTCCAGGTAGTAATTGCAATGCCGAGATTCTAATAAATACTGACCTATTGGATTGACTTCCAGGAAATAATAATCGCCTTTTTGGTCTCGGATAAAATCAATACCTCCAGCGGTCATTCCCATTCCTTCCATCAAGCGTCTCGTGTTTTCTATGACCGATTCAGGCAACTGATAAGGAATAAAATGAGTGGTCCGTTCTTCATTGATCAGTTTTCGATCGGCATAAGCACTTGTCTTATTGTTGACGATAGCCGTGGAATAGGTCTTTCCGTCGAGATAGAAAGTGCGTATTTCATAGTCTGGATAAATGTATTCCTGTAGTAAGCTAGGGAAGAAGCTATTTTCGATTGCTTTAAGCTCTTTTTCAGATAGCTTCTTCGTCAAAGTGTAATAAGCGTACTCACCCTCTTGGTAGTAATTTCTACCTTCATCCGAAATCTGTTTGGTGGTGATAGTTGCATATTGGCTCTTTTGACAAAATGCGATAGCTTCTTCCCTGCTACTTGTTATATGCGTTTGAGGTACTTTTAAGCCTGCTATTTCGGCTTTTAATAGAACCTCCAGTTTATTGGGTTGGATACTTGGGAGATGACCCGGCACCCAGGTTTTATCTTTCAATAAATAAGCAAGTACTTCGAAAACGCCCTTCACTTCAGCCCTTAGGTCTTCATTCAATTGTGCTGAAAACCGTTTGACTGAGACCTTGAACCTGGCTAAGCTATTTAGAAAATGTCGGTACCAAATGATACTTGTCTTTTCTACCAGGGGAATATCTTTGAAAAAGGCTTCCTTTTGCTGCAGATCTATCCGAAGATGTCCGTTGATAATATCTTCTACGGTTAGTTTGATAAAATCTGCTTTGTAGTGCAAGAGCCAGTCGATTACTGGGTCAGTACCTTGCTCGAATCCTGAAGAACCCAATATTAGTATCATCTTATTGACAAGCTTTCTCTACATAATAAGTGATAGAAGAGTAGCCCCAGTGTGGATAGTATTCTGCCTGACTTTTATCTGTGGGAGTCGCATTGGCTACTGCGTTGGCTTTGTGAAAGAATTCGCAAGATTTCTTTTTACTTCCTCCTACAAAAGCAGGCAGGTGTTTGTAGTAGTAAGCCATCACTAAGTAAGCACGTGGATTGTTAGGATCGTCTTCAATGGCTTTCTCCAATGACTTTTTAGCTGAGCCAATAAAAGTAGGACCATAGGCCATGTGATCTACCCCCATCAAATAGAGCTGTATGCGCGCTTTTAAGGCCCCGGTTTCTGAATTGGAATCGCACAAATCTTCTGCTTTTTCCAAAAAGGTTAAGGCTTCGTTGAAATAACCTTCTATTTCGGAGGCATCTTTTGTTTTTTGCCCGATCCGCATATTACAGTAGGCTGCGTAATAAAGTGGCATCCAATCTTGCGTTTCGATTTCACCTAGGCGAGAAAATCGATACGATAGAGAAGAAAGGGTGGCCACTGATTGAGCCGTATCCAACTCACTTACATAAGTATTGAGTCGTGCAGTATATTTTTCGCTTTGGCCCACAGCTATAGTGCTAAATAAGCCCAGCGCTAAGATGATGAAACAATTTTTAATCATGACTGATAAACTTTATTGTTAATTAATGGATGCGTTTCTCTCTTCCTCTTTTGTTTTGCTTTATCCTTAACTTCTGATACAAATGTAGGGGGTGTTGGGTCATTTTTACTGATCAGTTTTTGGTGTTTTGGGAAAGCCTTTTTTTTAAGTTTCGAAGAAAGATTGAAAATTTTGCAGACTGTATTTTAACTACTTTGTTTAAGGTTTTACCAGTTTGTTTAACGATTTAAGGCCTATTTTAAAGGATTTTAGGCTGTTTGCTTGCTGTTTTGTTTAAGTTTTAGATTATGTTCGTAGCAAGTGAAAACTTGATGAAAAAATGAATAAAAGAAGCCTTTTGTGATATGCTTAAAAGCTATTTTTGAAGAATTCAGTGCTTTTTTCTCAAATTTTTCCAACAAAAAAGCCCCCAGCAAGTCAATGCCAGGGGCTTTTAGTTTTCGTCGACCAAATCAAGTAGAATTATCTCCATGCATAGGTAGGGACGGTGAGGGGTAAGTCCAGAAATGTGGGATGGTATACCGTCTGGAGCCACATTTCCAGGTTGAGAAGGGAATCTAACCAGGCTTCGCAGTCGTTCCTGGTGGCAAGCGGGACATTTTTATCTTTTAGCAATAGTAAAGCAGCTTGTAGTTTGACGGGTGTACTAATGCCTTCTTCAATGATATAAGTAGTTTTCTTTTTCAATAAAGATTCCACCCCTAATATCACTCGTTTGGTGACGGGATTACTGTACACTGATTTAATTTGCGAATTGGCAATGCTCGGAGGGAGAATCGATCGAAGTCCTTCTCGCTGCAATACTTTTGTACCTCCGTAGAAACTTTTGGTTTCCTTTTCAATTCTAAATTTGAATTCAGGTGGTACCGCCAGTCCAAAATCGATCATACGCCGATCCAGATAGGGCAACATGTATTCCACGTCAAATTGTAGGCTTTGCCAATTGTGATTAGGAGGTAAAATGAGTTCAAATTCCAAACGCTGCGCCCAGTATTCGAAATCGTTGTTTTGTATCAACTGTGCCCGAAACTGATCTGAAATAGGTTGGAGCTGGCGCTTAAATTCATCCGTGAAGACATCTGGTGTGCTAAAGTTGATGGTTCTTGGGTAGAATTTTTTCAAATAGAGATGATCTGATACCTTTTTAGGTAGGGAAGAAGGGATAATTGAATTGAGCAGATAGATAAAACCTGTCAATGGGTCTCCCTTAGTGAAGGTCTTTTTCATGCGAGACCACATGGGCCGCCATTGCTTAGATTTCAACAACGAATCCCAAATCAAGTCAATACCCTCTAAGTACCAATCGGCGCCCTCTCCGCTGAATAACATTTGACAATTATCCTGCTGCGCTCCTTGAATAAGACTGGCCAGGGCTGTCGGTAGATTCAGTAAATTAGGATGGTCTATGGGACTAAAGGTTTTGAGATCAGTATTTTCAATGTAGTCATATAAAGGATCACAGGGAATGTAATGTGGATTCGTATTGGGATATAAGGCAAGAATATCATTGATTTTATCCTGCTCTAAATGCCAAGTATCTGTACCGCCGGTCAATGTATAGGTGTTGACTGGAGCGGAGTCAGGATTCAAATGCTGTATCCCACAAAGAAGAGAGCTGGAGTCGATTCCTCCCGACAATTCACATCCGATTTTATCACTATGACTGCTCTGTTCTTGCAGGATCTCTTCGAAAATAGCTCGAAACTCTTCTGCGTAATCCTCATAGTCTCGTTTTGTCCGGTCCATCTCTTTCGTGGGATACCAATAGTTGGATACTTCGTAAGGGATGGGGGCTATTTCAGGACGAATAGCCATAATAGTGGCAAAAGGTAGCTTATTGATATTATCGAAGAAAGAGCGCTCCTGCGATACACCAAAT
Organism: uncultured Lewinella sp.; assembly: GCA_913060855.1. Classification (GTDB taxonomy): domain Bacteria; phylum Bacteroidota; class Bacteroidia; order Chitinophagales; family Saprospiraceae; genus DT-111. Next base: position 6,483 of record CAJXUM010000273.1, read on the forward strand.
TCATCGATGACATAGACAGGGGACAAAAATTCCTTGACATTTTGTTGGTTGACAGAGAGGGAAATACCGCTGATATTGATGAGACGCCTGATATCATTGCCAAAAACAAAATGCCCATTCAAGCGTGTATAGTAAAGAGGCTTAAAATTGTAATGGTCATTGGCAATGATATGTTCATTAGTCCTTTTGTCAATAATCAGTAGATTGAATGCTCCTAGTAGGGCTTTTGCCATTTGCGTTCCCCAGACGGTATACGCCTTATATAATAGGCGCTTAGTATTTACGGGGATATGTAAGGCATTACAAAGTGCCAATTGATTATCGATTCTGCCCACTAGGAGAACAAATAAATTCTCTGTATCCAAACAGGTAAAGGAGGCCACATTTTTTGCCAAGGCAGGAGGTTTGACGATTACTTGATAGGTGTCTCCCTGAAAATGATGGCTATCTAGGGCATTCCAGTGCTTGTCCCATTCGGCGGTGAATGGTGAGAGTGGCGGATAGCCCTTCACTGATATTTTTCCGAAAATTTCCACAATTGATGCTTTTTAGGATGGAGTAGAACAGGAGGTAAAACCAAAAACTGAGAAAAGGATACCCTTTTCGGTCCGTTGAGTATCCTTTTTCTCTGTTGGCTTCCTAGCGGAATAAGCGTGTGATCCGAGAAAGGAAGTTGCTGAAAGAAGAACTACTGAACATGGTAGCTAGCAATTCCTCTGATCCGCCCCCTTTTTTACCTTTACCGTGTGAGCCATCTCCTGGTTTTGATTTCTTAGACATGATAATTGATTTTAAGATTTGAGAATAATAATGTTAATGCGAGCCAAGATTAGATCTTGTGTTGCCATCTGTTGTGATAGCGAGAGAAAAGAATACCCTTTTCGGTCCGTTGAGTATCCTTTTTCTCTGTTGGTTTTCCTAGCGGAATAAGCGTGTGATCCGAGAAAGGAAGTTGCTGAAAGAAGAACTA
>CAJXUM010000274.1 GCA_913060855.1 uncultured Lewinella sp.
GAGATCAGCCTCGGTCTCGTGGGCTCGGAGATGTGTATAAGAGACAGATTTACGAGAGCCAAAGTTGCCATAAGGGCCAGGCCACATATCCCATCCCGCTTTGGTAGACAAGACCAGTTCATCCCTGTATTTAAGGAAATCTCTTTTGAAAATACGTCCAAAATTATCCTCAGCCGCGCCATAAGGTGGGCCATAATTATTGGCTAGATCGAAGTGCGTAATGCCATTGTCAAAGGCACATTTTAAAAGATCACGAGCTGTTTCGAAGTTATCCGTAAAGGCAAAATTATGCCACAAACCAATGGAAAGGGCAGGGAGTTTCAAGCCACTTCTGCCACAACGACGATATTTCATTGTATCATATCGGTCATCTGCCGCCAAGTAATAATCAGAATGCGTTTTGTTGAATTGACTCATGGATGGGTTGGTTTTTCGCAAAAGTATAAAATTAAAAACTCATGTACAATGGGGGACCAGGCTCCGCCTGGGAAGTTGTAAGTCGATAAGTAGTAGGTCGTAAGTCGGTAAGTTGTAGGTCGGCTGGGTGATGGCGTGTGGCGCTGTGCTAGGACATTGCAGGGAAGGTTGTCGGTCAATAGTCGACGGTCGATGGTATGTCCCAGGTTCCGACTTCCGATTTCCGTTTTAAGGTTGTCGGTCGGCAGTCGATGGTAAGTCCCCGGTTCCGCCTTTCCGATTTCCGATCCTAAAAAACCACCACCTTCCGGTGAATCCGCTCTTCCTCCTCCCCAAAAGCAATAATATAAGTACCTGGACTATAGCGTTCCACCTTTAGTGTATAGCGAATTAACCCAAAGCGGGCCGCGCTAACCTGGTCTTTAAAAATCAGCTGGCCCAGCATATTATATACCCGAATTGGATAGCTACGATCAAAGTCCGGCACACTGAATTCAATATTGATCTCCGTATCAGCAGGATTAGGAAAAAGCCTATCTATAGTGAAAGGAGCTGGGCTATTACCACAATTATTTTGTAGTTCCTCCATTGCCTGAAGGACATTTAGCCGCCCTCCCGTCACCGTGAACTCCTCCAAGCCTGCAATCTCATCCACACCATTTAAAATAGCCTGGCGAATCTGCAAGGCCGTTTCGCCAGGTCGCTTCAAAGCATCGGCTGCAAGACCATCGCAAGGCAGGCTATAAAGCAAAGCTATTGTCCCAGCTATATGCGGTGCGCTAGCAGACGTACCCGAAAATCGCTGAAAGTTGCTTTGTAATCCCAAAGAAGCGGAATTTTCTCCGGGTGCAGCCAAATCGATAGATGTTTTACTATAGCCTGTTTGTGCGTATTTTTTATCCGATTGAGTTGAATTCATTACCGTGATGAGATAATCACTCCCACAAGTACTGGGGATATCTCCCGTTTCATCCACATCAATATTACTATTCGAGGTGGCACCTGCTGTTAAAATCCCCACTTCTCCTAAGCGATTATGTAGGTCTTTCCAAATGCCATCTTCTTCACAAAAGCGATTGGATAATCCCCATGAGTTATTGTTAGCTACGATAAATGCCCCTTGCGCTCCTTGGGATTCATTATAGGCACTTCGTAAACTGATCAGGTATTCAAAAGCCTCTATCGCATGCGCCTCATTACTGATGGTTAAAGGAAGCAGTTTTACATTCCAGTTCAGTCCAGTGATGCCAATGTCATTGTCGCCTTTGGCGCCAATAATAGCGGTTACCCGATGGCCATGTGAACTGCTGGCATGATTGGGACTTTCATTGGCAAAATTCCAGCCATTGAGGTCATCGATGTAGCCATTGTTATCATCATCTTGGCCATTATCCGCTATCTCAGCTGAATTTTGCCAAATGTTATCTTTTAGGTCCTCGTGATCTATCTTAAAACCGGTGTCAAGAATAGCGACCACGATTTCATCTCCCTGACTTGTGGTTCCGCCAGTCGTGATTTCCCAGGCCTCAGGCGCTGAAACCAAATCTAGGTTCCATTGCTCACTATAATTGGGATCATTAGGGATGGCGCGTGTTTCAATAGCTGCATTAATTTGTGCGTGAACTACCGATCGCTGCTCCTGCCATTGAGGAATCAATGTACTTGCTTTTTGTAGGGAGGGCAGGTAGGAGAGGAGATAAATATTTTCTGTTTTACTGAGCAGACGATAAGAACTGAGGCCCACTGCGAGTGTGCTTTTTTGTCGCAATACCGTTTCAATAACTGTTTTAGGGCTTAGCTGTACGATTAATTCACTCGACAAAGAAGTCACCTCTCCCTGTGCTGCACCGAGAGCGGGAAAGAAAAAAAGCAGAAAATAAAACCAATAGCTGCGCATAAATTTGAGATTTGAGTGCCAAAACTACAGAGCTTTCTACTATAATAAGCCAATTACGAACGTATTGTACTCATTATAAAGAAGCTTTGACACTTATAGGACAAAACGTATGACTGGATACTTAAGTTGAAGAGCTTTGGGATTCCTGACGAGACTTCGGCCAGTTAGGAATCCCAAATCCATGCTCTCAGCATAGTTCGCAAAGATATGTTATGTAGGGCGGAAAAAATTACCAGAGAAGGTCTATATTTAGCGCTTTAAACCTACAATTATGTCACTAGCCCAATCTTGGTCTTTCTTCAATAAGGAGATTGAAATCCATCGCTACGATCGGGCTTTGGTGATCATCGGGCATGTTTTTTTTGGATTGCAGCTCATCATGAGTTTGATCTACTATAAGGAGCGACTCTTGAGTTTTGATGCAGCGAATTATACTTTCCAACTTATCTATTTTGAAGACTTTTACATTGGCCATGATCGCTGGATCAGTGCACCGACCCAGCTTTTGCCCTTGCTGGCGATCAAGCTAGGTGCTTCGCTCAAGGTGATCCTGATGAGCTATTCGGCCTCCTTTATTCTCTTCTATTACGTGCTATTCAATCTTATGGTCTATGGTCTACGGCAAGCTCGCGTCGGCGTCTTTTTAGCTTTATCGCTTTGCCTGGCTATGCGGTATAAGTTTTATGGGCCAGTGGGGGAAGTGATCCTGTCCATTGGAATGGTGGGGCTATTGCAGGCTTGGTTGTGGCGGGAGCGAGCGGACTTTTCCTGGCCCGCTTGGGTACATTGGAGCTTGGGCTTGGGCATAACGGCGATGATCGTATTTGCAGGACATCCGTTTGCTGCTTTGGCCGTTTTCTACCTATTGGGCTTTGAAATGATTGCGCAAAGGCGTTGGAAGGATGGCCAGACTTGGGCGATGATTGCGCTGGCCTTGGTTGGCTATGGCCGGAAATATATTAGCCTGCAAGCAGAAGGTTCCTACGAAGCCGGGCAAATGGATAATTTGCAGGAAAGTTTCGCGATGCTCAGCCAGTTCAATACGTATTATGTATTTGATCGGATTAGCTGGTTTTTTGAAACGGAATATGCATTCCCCTTTGCTATTTTTTTAATAGTGGTTGGGGTGCTTTGTTGGAAAAGGCATTGGCTTTTGGCGCTATTTATTCTGGCCTCGCACCTAGCCATGTTGGCGGCCATTATGATTGCTTTTGCTTATTTGAATGATCCTATCTATATTTTATTGGATGGTTATTTATCCCATTTAGGGATTATCTGGAGTCTCCCTATCGTATATGTTTTCTGCCAAGAAAAAAAATGGTGGAGTCTCGCGCTACTTGTCATTTTATTGGGATTTGGATTGGATCGGATCCACGAGAAGAAAGCTTTTTTTCAAGAAAGATTAGGACTGTTGGAAGGTTTGTTGGAGACAAATGTGACCACACAAGACCGGAAACTACTGCATCATATTGACCATTTTGATTGGGGCAAGATGTGGATGCCATGGGCGGTGGGGGTAGAAACGCTAATGTTGACCGCTTTAGAGGGGCCTGAATCTGCGGCGACCCTTTACTTTAAACAGCACCTTCAGGATGAAGATGATCAACTGCAGGACCCTAATTTGTTCCTGGGCGTACACTATAGTCCTTTTATTTTCGAATCGGATAGTTTACCAAAACATCTTTTTCAACTAAAAAAGGGGCTTTACAAACGCATTGATCCTGGAAAATAAGCTAGGAAATAAGATTTTGTTAAATTTAGTACTTCACTAATACTTTCGGATATTGTGAAACGTTGTGTATACATTATCGTTAAAAATTATTTGTGCTAAAGCGGATTTGTAAGGGGTGATGCTGTATTTGATCGTAAATAAGACGGTACAATACCTAATAAATAGTAACAAATAACTATTTTCGTCACTTTGCAGAACTAAGTGTAAACAAGTATTCAATTAAAAACCAGTGTACATGTTTTATCAAACTTTGCTGTTGTTTCAGGAAGCATCAGCTGAACTAGAGCGAGAAGTCGGTACCCAAAGCTTTTTCGACATTATTACGAAAGGGGGGATTTTAGGTATTCTCATCGTTTTGGTACTTTTCATCTTATCTATTATGGCCCTCTATATTTTTGTGGAGCGCTATTTGACCATCAAACGTGCTGGTCGTGTAGATGAAAGTTTTATCAATAATATTAGAGCCAATGTTTCTTCGGGTAATATCCAAGGAGCTAAGGCACTTTGTGCTTCAACCGATTCACCGGTCGCACGTATGGTGGAGAAAGGATTGCAGCGAATCGGAAAACCCCTACGAGATATTGATGCCGCCATTGAAAATGTGGGTAATCTCGAAATTTTCAAATTGGAGAAAAATCTATCTACCCTAGCAAGTATTGCCGGTGCTGCCCCGATGATTGGGTTCTTTGGAACGGTAACAGGTATGATCCTGGCCTTCTACAAGATGGCAACGGAGCAAAATGTGACACCTGATGTATTAGCAGGGGGGATCTATCAGGCCCTGATTACGACGGCTTTTGGACTATTTATTGGTATCCTGGCTTTTGTGGGATACAATGTATTGGTAGCCAATGTCGAAAAGGTAGTCTTCAAAATGGAGCGTACGACTGTCGAATTTATGGACCTATTGCAAGAACCAACCGGCTAAACCATGGGATTAAAAAAGCGAAATAAAGTCAGTGCAGAGTTTTCGATGTCGTCTTTGACCGACATTATATTCCTGCTGTTGATCTTTTTCATGCTGACCTCCAATATGGTGAAAATTCAGCCATTCGCGCTGCCTAAATCAGATTCCAAAACGGTGGCTTCTACCTCTGTCGTAGTGACCATAGAGAAGTCTGGCAAATTCACCTTAAATAACAAGGAGATTAGTGGCCTAGCGCTCGAACGTGCCTTGCGGCAACAAGTGCGCACGATGGAAAACCGGGATAATGTAGCGGTTACGATCGTAGCTGAAATAGGTACACCCTTCGATGAAGTGGTACGTGTGATGAATATTGCAGCAAAACTAAAGGTAAAGGCCATTATTGCGACCGAACCTATTAGTTAGAAATTAAATGAAATGGGACTCAAAAAAAGAAGTAAAGTAAGCGCGGAATTTTCGATGTCGTCTTTGACCGACATTATCTTCTTATTGTTGATCTTTTTCATGCTTACTTCCTCCTTGGTATCGCCCAATGCTTTAAACTTGAAGCTGCCGGGTAGTTCTAAGTCGAAAATCACCTCGACTTCAGATATCGATGATGTCAGGATAACAAGAGGTGGTGAATTTCGCTTAAATGGAGGTAAAGAAACTGCCGCAAGCCTAGAGCGTAAATTGAGTAGTTTGGCACGATCCAAGCGAGGAGAGGTAAGTATTACGATCTCTCCAGCTTCCGGAACACCAGTGGAAAGTGTAGTTACCGTGATGGATATTGCCATGCGGTACAACATCAATGGAATCCTTGCCACGGAGTTAAAATGACGCGTTAAGCGTTAAATTTCTCCTAATGAGCGCTTAAATTCGTGACTTCTGACCCAAATAGGCGTTTATATAGTAGACTTTGTAGTAGAACTTTACACCTTTGATTAAAAGACTCAGTTATGGCAGAAGTATTGTCACATACCGAAGAAAAAAATAAAAAGCGAGGCATGACTATCTCAGTGGTAGCACATGTTGGCTTGATTCTTTTGGCTTTATTACCGCTTTTGACTTTTCCTGATCCACCTCCAGGACAAGAAGGTATTCTAGTTAATCTAGGTTTACCTGACCAGGGGGAAGGAGATGAAAATGCGGCTGCCGCTGCTGAAGAAGAGGAGGCGGCTCCGGAACCAGAACCAGAAGACACGGAAGAAGAAGCCGATGAGGCAGAGGAAGAAGAGGTACAACCTGTGAAGGAAGAGCCGAAGGCAGAAAAAGAAGTCGTGAAAACGGAAGATCCTGAGGCATTGGCCCTGAAACGAAAAAAAGAGGAAGAGCGCAAAGAAGAAGAAGCCCGAAAGCGGGAAGAAGCACGTAAGAAAAAGGCTGAATCGGATGCCCGGAAAAAGAAAGCGGAAGAAGATGCCAAAAAAAGAGCAGAAGAAGCCAAAAAGAAAGCCGAAGCGGATAAACTGAAAAATCAAATTGGAGGCTTATTTGGCGATGGTAGTGGAAAAGGTAAAACCGGTACGCCCGGCAATCAAGGAGATCCCAACGGTGATCCAGATGCTTCCAAACTCGAAGGTATCAGTAAAGGCCGTGGCCAAGTAGGTGGTGGATTAAGTGATCGAGGAGTAGCCAAAGTGGATACGCCTTCTGCTAAATTTACTAGAGGAGGAACCGTGACGGTTAGTGTATGTGTGGATAAGGGCGGACGAGTAACCAGTTCAAAAGTGACACAACGTGGAACCACGATTAGCAGTGCAGAACTCCATAATATTGCTTTGAGTAGTGCCAAGAAATGGCGCTTCCAACCTGGTGAAATCGATAAGCAATGTGGTACGATTACCTATAATTTCAAGAAACAATAAGCGAAATAAACGATAAGCTCGAAGAGGGAAAGCGGAAACTAGATTTTCCGTTTTCCCTCTTCTTATTTTGTGCTTTTTGTTTCCCACTTCCAATTTCGAACTTCCCACTTTCAATATGTCTTATCCCGCTACGCTAGACTACTTATTCCATCAGCTTCCCATGTTTCAGCGCATTGGACCTGCCGCTTTCAAGAAAGATTTGACCAATATCAAGTTGTTATGTAAGGCCTTGGGTGATCCACAATCTCAATGTGCTGCCATCCATTTGGCCGGTACGAATGGGAAAGGTTCGACCGCACATATGATGGCGGCTGTATTGCAGGCTGCAGGATATAAGGTAGGCGTATACACGTCCCCTCACTACAAAGACTTTAGAGAAAGGATTAAGATCAATGGTAAGTTGATCCCTAAAGCCCAGGTGGTGGACTTTGTGGCGGAGCATCGATCTCTTTTTGATGAGATCAAGCCTTCTTTTTTTGAAATCACCGTGGCCTTGGCTTTCACCTATTTTGCTAAAAAGAAAGTAGATTTTGCCATCATTGAGACGGGGCTTGGTGGACGGTTAGATTCAACAAATATCATCCAACCCTGTCTCTTATACACATCTCCGAGCCCACGAGACCGAGGCTGATCT
>CAJXUM010000275.1 GCA_913060855.1 uncultured Lewinella sp.
CTACACTATCCTCTTCGTCGGCAGCGTCAGATGTGTATAAGAGACAGCCTTTACAACATGACTCGTCCTATCATTGAGCACAAATTTTTATTGGGCTTCGCAGCGATAGTCAGTATAATGGCTTCCTTGCCACGCTTGGTATTTATCAATGGATTGGAAGAAATCATGGCGCAGCAATTGCTGGAAGGAGCGCTTTGGTGGTACTCCTTTTTTGGAGGAATGGTCTCGACTTTTGGCGCGATGTGCTTTTTCTTATACTTTAATGCCCACTGGTATCCTCGTTTCGTACCTGCTTCCTGGAATCACACGCGTACCTGGCTGGTCAAGCTGAGCCTCAATGTCGTATTTGTGTTGATATTGGCACCACTAGCGGCCCGGGTACAGTTGTTTTACTTAGATCAATTGAGCTTACCTCGCTTCTTTAATTTGTTGAATATTCTTCGGTTTTCTTTTTTCTCTGGCTTGTCTATTTTGGTCTTGTATTTAATGGATGTCTTGGGGCGCGCGCGCCGAGCAGAGCGAGAGAATTGGCAACTCCGAGAAGAGCAAATGCAAAGCCAATTGGCCTACCTGAAGGCGCAAATGAATCCACATTTTCTCTTCAATGCGCTTAATTCTTTGAGTGCAACCATACGGAGTGAAGACAAGGAAGAAGCCCTCAGCTTTGTCGATAAGCTATCGCAAGTTTTTCGGTTTTCGTTGCAAGACAATGAACGAGATCTGATACCGCTAGAGGAGGAATTGAATCTGGTGAAGGCCTATCTTTTCTTATTGCAAAAACGCTTTGGCGAAAAACTACAGATTAAGATCGACTTACCACCTTCCGTGTTACAAACGCAAGTCCCTCCTATGGCACTACAGTTATTGGTTGAAAATGCGATTAAGCACAATATAGTCGCTAAAAAGAAGCCACTACGATTAGTAATACAAGTGAAAGAGGACTATCTTCAAGTGAGTAATAATTACCAACCAAAGCAACAAAAAGAAGAAAGCTTTGGTATTGGGCTATCCAATTTAAAAAAGCGATACCAACTGATTGCTAAAAAGGACCTAATTATTGTACAAGAGGAAGGGGCCTTTATTGTCAATCTGCCACTCATAAAATCAACAATTTAAGACCTTGCGGATAATCCTAATAGAAGACGAGCATGGCGCTGCCCAAAATTTACGTGCCATTTTGGCGGAATTACAGCCAGCGGCAACGGTCCTGGCTGAATTGGATAGTGTAGAGGAAAGCGTAGCTTGGATAAAGGCGAATCCGGCGCCAGATCTTGGTTTTTTTGACATCCAATTGGCGGATGGTTCCTCATTCGATATTTTCAAACAGGTAGCCGTGGATTTTCCGGTGATTTTCACCACGGCCTTCGACCAGTATGCCATACAGGCCTTCAAGGTGAATAGTATTGATTATTTGCTAAAACCTATCAATAAAGAAGCCCTGCAATCGGCCCTTAAGAAATACGAAAAGCAATACTTACAGCCGGTTCAGCTAAAGCAAATGCTGGCCTTATTGCAACGTGCAGAACCCCCCACTTTTCGGCAGTCTTTTCTGGTTTCATTTCGTGATCAACTTATTCCCGTACCCATTCAAGATTGTGCCTACTTTAGTGTAGAAAACGCACAGCTTTTTTTGTACACTAGTGCAGGGAAAAGATGGGCGTTGGATCATACGCTGGACCAATTGGAGGAACAGTTGAATCCGCAGTTTTTCTTCCGGGCCAACCGACAGTTCCTAGTGGCCAAAGCCAGTATCACAGCGATTCAGGTGTATTTTAACGGCCGACTTTTATTGACACTTAACCCACCTATTCAAGAAAAAGTGATCATTAGCAAAGCGCGAAGGCCGCTGTTTAAACAATGGATAGATCAGTAGTTTTTTTAAGCTACTATTCCTTCTCTGGCTGCAATGTCCTATCTTAAAGCTTTACTCAAATCTTTGACTGACATAGATATGAAAAAACAGCTCAACGTCTTCTTTATTGGTGCGCTTCTGATTATTTGTGGTGCATATTCTTTATCGGCACAAACTGCCCAAACACAAAAAGAACAGGAACCGAATCTTTTTTCCAATCTAAAGTTTCGAAATGTAGGCCCTACTCGGGGTGGACGAGTTACTACCGTAACGGGAGTGGCCGATGATAAGGCTACTTTCTATATGGGAAGTACGGGGGGAGGCGTTTGGAAAACAACGGATTATGGGGCCAGTTGGAAGAATATATCTGATGGCTATTTTAATACACCTTCTATTGGGGCTATGCGCGTGGCACCTTCGGATAAGAAAACATTGTACGTCGGAACTGGATCAGATGGAATCCGTAGTAATGTGATTACCGGAAAAGGGGTCTATAAATCCGTCGATGAAGGGAAAACCTGGAAGCATATCGGTTTGGAAAAAACGGGACAGATCGGGGCTGTAGAAATTCACCCCGGCGATCCTAATACCGTATTTGTGGCGGCCATTGGTCAAGCCTTTAATGCGAATAAAGAAAGAGGGGTCTATCGTACCAAAGATGGTGGCGATAGCTGGGAACAGGTTTTGTTTGTGTCAGATACAACCGGTGCAGTTGACCTAGAAATTAGCCCTGATAATCCAGAGATTATCTATGCTTCCATGTGGCGAGGAGAACGAAAACCTTGGACGGTGATTAGTGGAGGTAAAGAAGGCGGTATTTATAAATCCACTGACGGTGGCGATAGTTGGAAAAAATTGACGAATGGCCTACCCAAAGGCCTTTTTGGTAAAAGTGATTTGGCGATTTCCCCAGCCAACCCAGCGCAAATATATGTGTTGATTGAAGCGCCAGTAGGCGAGGGGGGCGTCTATCGCTCTGATGATAGAGGCGAAAACTGGGAATTAGTGAGTACGAAGAAGGATTTGCTAGATAGACCCTTTTACTATTGCAACCTCGATATAAGCCCACAAGATCCGAATACGCTATATGCTTCTGCCACTAGCTTCTTTAAGTCGACAGATGGTGGGAAAACTTGGCAACGAATGCGTACGCCGCATGGTGACAATCACGATATTTGGATCAATCCCAAAGATCCCGACCTCTTCATCCAAGCCAATGATGGTGGTGCCAATATTACACTCAATGGGGGAAAAACATGGTCTTCCCAAACCAATCAACCCACCGCCGAACTCTATCAAGTGGAAGTGGATGATCAATTTCCTTATTGGATTTACGCAGGGCAGCAAGATAACTCTACGATTGCACTCCCGAGTTTACCACCCTATAGTTCTATTGGTGGTACGTCTAGTTTTTGGATGGCAGTAGGGGGCTGTGAAACAGGGCCAGTCGTGCCCAAACCAGGTAATCCCGATATCGTTTATGCCAATTGTAAGGGACGTTTTGGGGTATACAATAAGAAGACCGGCCAAGAAAAGCAATACTATGTGGGCGCATCCAATATGTATGGGCATAACCCCAAAGATTTGAAATTCCGATTTCAACGGGTTTCTCCCATTCATGTCTCACCACACAATCCCGATGTCGTGTACCACACCTCCCAATATGTCCACAAAACAACAGATGATGGTGTGACGTGGGAAATTATTTCACCAGATCTCACTGCTTTTGAGCCAGAGACACAGGTGATTTCAGGTAGCCCGATCACCAGAGATATCACCGGAGAGGAATTCTACAGTACGATCTATGCTATTCGAGAATCAAGTCAGCAGGAAGGGGTAATTTGGGTAGGTGCGAATGATGGCCCCGTACATGTCACTACTGATGGCGGCAAGAAATGGGCAAATGTTACCCCCAAAGACCTTCCTGCTGGTGGAAGAATCGATTGTGTTGAACCCTCTCCACATAAAGCTGGGAAAGCCTATTTTACTTCTTTGCGCTTTCAATTGGGAGATTGGAAACCCTATATTTATAAAACAGAGGACTTTGGCCAATCTTGGACCCTACTATCCGATGGCAATAATGGAATTCCTGCCGATTACCCAGTGCGAGTGGTGAGGGAAGACCCTAGCCGAGAGGGCCTATTGTATGCCGGTACCGAATTTGGGCTTTTCATTTCCTTTAATGATGGTAAAGATTGGATGCCTTTTCAGCAAAATCTTCCTGTAACGCCGATCAGTGATATGAAGGTGCACCAACAAGATTTGGTGATCTCTACTATGGGACGGTCTTTTTGGATTTTTGATAACCTTTCTGCATTACATCAGCTACCTACCGATTTGACCTTATCAGAGGTGAAGCTATTTTCGCCCAGAGATGCTTATCGCATGCGCTATGGCGGCGGATTTAGGTTGACGACTGATGGCGTTAGCTATCCTGCTCCGGCGCTTACCATCGATTACTATCTTCCAGAGAAAACAACGGAAGATATATGGCTGGAAATTCTAGACCAAGAAGACAAAGTGATTCAGCGATTCAGCAGTGGAAATCCCGAGGAAAGCCAAAAAGACGGAGAACCTAGCATGAGCACTGGTTTTTTCCTTCCGAAGGGTAATCCTAAGCTAGATAATACTAAGGGCCTACATCGTTTTAATTGGAATATGCGCCACCCCGGAGCCACTAGCGGAAGCGGCAGAAGTCGTGGAGGTCCAGTTGTGACGCCCGGCGAATACACGCTTCGCATGAAATTGGGACAAAAGCAATGGGAGGAAAAAGCTCTAATCAAAATAGACCCCAGGGTAGAAGCGGCTGGTGTTACCCAAGGAGAATTGAAAGAGCAAGAAAGCCTCGCTCTGAAGCTTGTTGACCTGCAAAATGAATCTCGTCAGTTAAGGGACGATATCAAACAGCGCAAAACTGAAATTGGCAAAGCGATGAAAGAAGCCCTTGAGAAAAAGGAACAACAAAGACTGATCAAAGAAAAAGAGGCATTGGAAACAAAAGAAAGCCAATTGGTCACCGCCGAAGGTCGCTACCAAACACCGATGCTGATCGATCAGATCAATTACCTTTCTTCGATGCTCAATCGCGCCGATCAAAAACCAGGTAAGGATGCCGTGGATCGATACCAAGAGCTGCGAGAGCAATTCGATACACTAAAAGAAAGCCTGCAGTTGCAGGAGGTGAACTGATTGAATCAAAATATCAATTGAAATCAAAATGTAAATGGGCGCTGCGGGACTCCTGCGGCGCTCCTGCTTTTAGATTCCCATTTTTATTAAAAAACTGCCACAATAATCTCAATTTTCCTATTTTAGAACTCTTTTTATTGCGCAATAAAGTTGGAAACATAATTATGATTCAAAAGCTATTCAATTTTGAAGATCGGCTAGTGCAATTCGCTGGCGAAACGATCTTTTTTTGCAAAGAACTTCCAAAAGACAATATCGGAAAATACTACTTTGACCAAATGTTACGATCCACTGGTAGTTCGGCCCTTAATTTTGGAGAGGCCCAAGGAACAAATACGGTCAAGGATTTCATCCATAAAATGACTACTGTTCTTAAAGAGCTCAAGGAGACAAAGGTTTCTCTTAAGGTCTTGGGTTATATTTCATATGGTGATGAGGCCAAACGGAATATGCTGTTGGAAGAGCTAGGTGAGTTAACTGCCATTGTTTCTAAAATGATTTTGAATAAAAAGAAATGATGATGAATCAAAATCAAAATGGCGCTACTAGGACTCCCACGGCGCCCTGCTTTTGATTCCCATTGTCATTCTGATTGAAAGGCTTGTCCCAGTTTTTGATTGAAAGGCTTGTCCCAGTTTTTGATTTTGATTCCCATTTTGATTTTGATTCAAAAGCCCTATCCCCGGTTTTGATTCCCATTCCCATTCCCATTTTGATTAAAAAGCTATTGCGTCAACAAATACCCAAAAGAGCGCAGCCGTTTCTTAAAGCTAGCCCATTGATCCTTGGGAATGAGCACATGATAATTCTCCGCTTTCATGACCTTTGTTTTTAGGATGGGATCACGGGCTAGGAGCTGTATCAAGGCGGTATTACTGGGATCGATTTTGAAGACGTATAAGGACTCGGGCTCATCGAGTGGATTCATCTTTTGTTCCAATTCTTCGAAGAAGGACAGCCAATTGGCCGGGATATCATCGGAGAAATTACTTTTAAATCGCTCGATTTTTGCTTTTAGTTCTCTTTTAGACTTGCAGCCCGCAAAGAACTGTTCGTAGGTGACTTTATAGTGTTCCTCATCAATTTTTTCGGCATAAGATCCTAGTAGGATGGCATTATGATCTGCATTGCCACCCGCGACGATGAGTAGGGCCGAAGAGGAAAGCTTTATTGTCTGGGCTTGGAGGGCAAGAGGGGGCGTATAAGTCTCAGCCTTGCCCAATAGATAGGCGCCTAGGGCTGAGAGCCGTATATAAGCCAGACCATCATAAGGCGAGTCACAGGTTTTTCCCATCGTTTCCACATCAGGCTTATCATAAGCAAGATCTAAGATTCCCATCGCCGCGAATAAGAAGAGGGAACCTTTGATAAACGGAATTTCTATGGTTTTGTGGTATCTATTTTTTCGGATGTAAAACTTCTGTTTATAGCTGTACCCATAGTCACTCTCTTCTTCGTATTCATGGTATAAATACTGGGCAGCCTCATAGGGACGAACTACTTTGGGAATCAATAAATGGTACTTCATGTGATCAATAATATTATTGATATCGTACCAAGTACGCAACTGTAGGCTCTGCAATAAGGTCCATTGCGATTGTTCAGCCTCTTTGTTTAAGTGGTATTTTTCAATTTTATGATACCCTTTGAGAAAGCTAAAGATGGAAAAGAAGCTGTCTACCTTTGTTGCATATTGACGAGGGAAGATCGCCTGCATTTGTACAATAGGATCGATCTGGCCGGGCTTACTACCCATCGCATTGATCACACCCACAAGGAGATTACTTCTCAGATTTTTTAGCCACTTATTCTTTTCGTCAGGATAAAATTCAGCCAGCTTGAGTTTCTTCTGCATACTGCTGATGCTAGACAATACAGGGCGTCCTGTAACAGTACGCTTTAATAAACCTTGCTCTAAGTATAGTGACACGCGCCCTAATTCTGACAAAATAAACTGATCGCCACTATTGTACTCGATGAGACCAGGCTTGATGCCATCAACAGGAGCCAAGGCCGCTGCTGCCGGCAGGTCAATAAAAGGAAGAATAATCTCTTTTAGAGCGGCATGAATGAATAAAAAGACAGTGCTATTGGATTGATACGACCAATCCCTGTCATCGACAATCTGGAAAAAATAAAATTCGTCTTTGAGTTTACTTTCTGTATAAGTGCGATAGGCATTTTTATGCTCTTTTAGAAAAGATACCTCGACATTCAGTTCTAAGAGAATCTCATCCTGGTGCATAATATCCCGCCAGAATAACTCATCGAAAACCCGTTGTACGTCTTTAGTATACAGCTTCTTGAAAAGTAGAAAATTCTCTTTATCCAAAAAAGGAACGCTGGATATTAGCGTCTGTTCATCCTTCGACTGCGCTTTCTCCTTGCTGAGATCTAGTATAGTTT
>CAJXUM010000276.1 GCA_913060855.1 uncultured Lewinella sp.
GAGATCAGCCTCGGTCTCGTGGGCTCGGAGATGTGTATAAGAGACAGATCTAAATACCAATCAGGAAATACGACCCTATGAAGTTTGGTTCTATATTATAGAGAATGGAGGCCACAATTATCCAGGAGGAGGCCCTGTTCCCGCATTTACAGGTACTATGAATAAGGATATTAGTGCTAGCGCTGAGATTTGGAATTTCTTTAAACGACATAGTTTACCCGCAACAGCATCTTTGCTAGACCTCAGGCTGGAACATGATGGTATGGAGCGAAAATACCTACTCCATATACCAGCTGCTTACGATGGTTCTGAAGCTTGGCCATTGGTTTTAAACCTTCACGGACTAGGCGTAAATAGATTTGGGCAAATGCTTGAAAGTCAAATGAATCCAGTGGCGGATACGGCCCAGTTTATTGTGGCTTATCCGGAGGGAACCTTGAGGAATGTACCCAATATAGGGGAAGCCCCAGGCTGGAATACCTTTATGGATCCCAATGCACCTAATGATATAGCGTTTATTGATCGGCTGCTTGAGCATATTGTGGCTGCGTACAATATTGACACGTCCCGTATTTATGCTACAGGAAAGTCCCAAGGTGGTGAAATGAGTTATTTATTAGCCTGTCAAATTCCAGAGAAAATAGCAGCCATTGCCTCTGTTTCAGGTACTATTACCGTTGAAAACATGAATTCAACCTGCACTCCTAATCAACCTATACCCGTATTGCATATTCATGGTACCGCAGACCTTTTAGGTCCTTTTAATGGAGGGGCTGGGATATTGGGGCCATTTCCTACATTCCCGGCGGTGACAGATCATCTAGCCGCTTGGATGGATAATAATGGCTGTACTCTGGATGCTACTTCAACAAGTCTACCTGATACAGATACCTCAGATTCTAGCTCAGTCACTCTGTTTAAATATGAGTCCTGTCAAATAATTTCCTTGGGCGATAATATGGAAAGAACAGCCGAGGTATGGTTGTATCAAGTAAATGGAGGAGGCCATACCTGGCCAGGAGGACCTAAGGAACAAATTCCACCGGGTTTTGAAGCCTTTTTTGGCAACATAAACCGCGACATCAATGCTAGTTCGGAAATTTGGAACTTTTTTAATCGTCGTCAATTGGTTACTTCAACACCCCCTATTCCTCTGAGAACATTAAACCTTATCGCATTTCCTAATCCCGCGCTTAATGAGCTTAATTTCTCTTTTGAACTACAGCGAACAGCCCCGGTAGAATTAAGCCTGTATAACTCCATTGGCCAAAAAATCGAAACCATTTTTAATCAAACACTTGGACAAGGGAAACAACAAATCCGATGGGATAGAACTCACAGAACATTAACTCCTGGGGTTTATTACTGTCGATTAAGCATTAATAATCAAGTTACTAGCCAAGCTATTGTCCTCAATTAAGCCCAATGGCGGTGTATCAAATGCAATGCGGAGAAGAGAATTCAACCTACACCAATACAATAGATGCGAAAATCCTCATCCTTTTCTGCAATGGACAAAGGGCATCACATAGCCATTCTTTAGTTCTTTTGGCCACTTAAGACGGGCTAGGCCCTAGCATTTGATACACCGCCTATTTAAAATTTTGGATATCTATGTTTTTGCGCTTATCGTAGCCTTCTTCATAATTATCTAAATAAAATTGACCTCAGGAGTAAGGGGAATCTCAAATTTATCTCTCACTGATTCGGCTACCCTTAAAGCGTGGGCTTTGATCTCTTCTCCCGTTGCCCCACCATAATTGACAATTACTAAAGCTTGCTGCGCATAGCAGCCCACATTGCCTACTCTTTTCCCCTTCCAGCCACATTGCTCGATGAGCCAACCTGCGGGAACCTTTACAGACCCATTCGTTCCGGAATAATGGACTACATTGGGAAACTTAGCTTGTAGAGACTCGAATTGCGCAGGACTAATTTCTGGGTTTTTAAAAAAGCTTCCCGCATTACCAATCGTGGAAGGATCTGGCAATTTACTTTGGCGAATGGCAATGACCGCTTCACTGATGTCACTGATGGTCGGTTTTGTTACCCCTTTTTTGTCTAGAAAAGAAGTGATCGCTCCGTAGCGGGTATTCAATTGGTGTTTGTCTTTGGATAAGCGCAAATACACTTGGGTGATCAAAAACCGCCCTTTGAGTTCATGCTTGAAAATACTATTACGGTATCCAAATTGACAGGCTTCCTTGTCAAATATTCTTACTTCCCCAGTCTGCAGATCTATCGCCTCTAATTGGTGAAATACATCTTTAATTTCCACTCCGTAGGCTCCAATATTTTGTATCGGAGCTGCGCCCATCGTACCAGGAATCAAAGAAAGGTTTTCAATGCCGCCATATCCATGTTCCACGCACCAACAGACCACATCATGCCAATTCTCCCCTGCTCCAATTTTCAGGATAACCGCTTCCTTCTTTTCATCAACCCGCTCGATGCCATGAATTTCATTCTTCAACACCAAACCCGGGTACGTCTCATCAATAAAGAGACAATTGCTCCCACCTCCTAATATCATAAAGGGTGCTGAAAGACCAATAGTTATCAGCTCTTTCACCTCTTCTACTGATCTAATAGCTACCAAGCGGTTAGCCTTAGCCGACAGCCCGAAACTATTCATACTTTGTAAGGAAACGTCTTTTTCTATTTTCATTTAGTCCGTAGATTCAAATTGTAGCTTGGCTAATGAGTTATAGGCGCCATCTTCTATCATCGACAATTCGGTATGTGTGCCCTGTTCCACGATTTGTCCCCCCTCGATTACGTAAATTTGATCTACCTCTCTAATCGTTGATAATCGATGTGCAATGATGATGGAAGTACGTCCTTCCATCAATACATTCAAGGCCTCCTGTACTACCCTTTCCGACTCCGCATCAAGCGAGGAGGTGGCTTCATCCAATAATAAAATCGCTGGATCTTTCAGGATAGCTCGAGCAATGGCGATGCGCTGTCTTTGTCCACCCGACAATTTCACCCCACGCTCCCCTACTATCGTTTCTAAGCCTTCGGGGAAACCCGAAATAAACTCCCAGGAATTGGCCATCTTAGCCGCTGTTTCTACCTCTTCTAAGCTAGCATTAGGTTTACCATATAGTATATTTTCTCGGATGGTTCCTCCAAACAATAGTACTTCCTGTGGAACAATCGCCATCTGCTGTCGGTAATCCAATAGGTCATATTCTTTTACTTCTTTACCGTCCACTAATAACCGACCTTGATCCAATTCATAGAAGCGGAGCAGCAATTGTACGATTGTCGATTTCCCTGATCCACTAGCCCCTACCAAAGCAATCTTCTTGCCTGGTTCTATCCGGAAGTTTACATCTTTCAACACTTCAATATCTTTTCTTGTGGGATAAGAAAAGTGAACATTTTCGTATACGACTTCTCCTTTCAAATTCAGTTGAGAAGGCTTGTACTCTTCGGCTACTTCCAGCTCGGAATCCATACCAAGAATTTCCAGAATTCGCTCCGTAGCTCCCACCGCCGAAACAATGGAGGTATAAAAGTTACCTAAACTCGCGATAGCTCCTCCGATAATCCCGGTAAAAACGACGAAGTCTACTAGCCCTCCTTTGGGCAATTCTCCCGCCTGGACCATTAGGGCTGCTTTCCACATGATAAAAAACAAAGCACCAAACATAACCAGTATGATAAAAGAGGCGAAGAGCCCTCGCATATGGGCAGCACGCAGCGATACGCGAACAGCCTCATTCAAGTTCTTAACGTAGCGTTGTAACTCAAACCATTCGTTGGTGTAAGCTTTCACGGTTTGAATACTTTGCATCGTCTCCTCTACAACGACATTGGTTAGCGCCAACTGATCTTGGCGTTCCCGCATCAATTTTCGGATAAAACGACCAAAGAACATAGCCCCCACTACCACCAAAGGAAAAGTAGCGAGAATAATCAATGCTAAACGGGGCATGGTGAAAATGATGATAAATATTCCCCCAAAGAGTATAATGATTTGCCGAATAAATTCAGCCAAAGTAATGGATACCACCCCTTGCACTTGCGTCACATCATTGGTGATTCGACTCGTCAATTCCCCTACTCGACGCTCTTCAAAAAAGGTAATGGGCAAAGAGACCATCTTTTGGTAGAGTTCCTTACGCAATAAGGCCATACTTTTCTCACTCACAATGGCAAAAAGCTGGACCCTGAAGTAAGATAATATACTCTGCAAGGCCAATAAGATAATAATGACAACAAATAGTTGATTCAGATTGAGATTGAAAGAAGATTCCCCTGAAATGACATTAAAGATCTCTCCCGGTACTTTCATGATGCCTAAAAAGATCAAACTGCCGGCAGAAAGAAAGACCATACCTAAAATAAATGCCCATTTGTAAGGCAGAACATACCTAAATATATGTAGCGAATTTTTTAACTTCTCGCGGCTTAATTTAACCGGCTCTTTGTCTGCTTGTTGACGTCCTCTACGCATCCCCATGGCTAATATTTGATTTGACTGCAAAAAAAGCAATAATTGCTATAAAAACGGTCTGATTAATGTAATCGTTCAGTGAAGGTGATAGAAAGCTGTTAAAAATCGGCTTTTTTAACCGGCTTGAGTAACCCTAACTGGATTAGTTCCGTATTTTAGTGCAAATTGAAAGCTTTTATTATCCATAATCTCATTTCTATGAAAAAATCCCTTCTTACGCTCCTATTCCTTTATAGTATCGCCTCTTTCTCATTTGCACAATATGCCGAAATTGGATTTTCTGGCGGCACTTCATTATACAGTGGAGATCTCTCACCCGATGAGTTTGGAGTATATTTTGAAGAGTTGAATCTGGCTTATGGCCTATTTGGCCGCTTCAATATTAGCAAACCCTTTTCATTACGCATTGGCATTACCCAAGGAAAACTAACAGGTGATGATAGTAATGTTCCTGAACGTCAGACTATTCGAGGATTGAATTTCCGCACCATAGTGACAGATATTGCCTTGACTGGGGAGATCAACTTGTTTAGACTGGGGAATGAAAACAGCCTCCAAGTCGCTCCTTATTTGACTGGTGGAATTGCAGTCTACTACTATAACCCACAAACAGAGATCGATGGCGATTTCATTGACCTACAACCTATTGGCACAGAAGGTCAAGGGCTTCCCGGCTATGAAGAGCCTTATCGATTGGCACAAGCCGCCGTTCCGATGGGCCTTGGTCTGAAGTTTATCTTTAAGAATCGGGTCACTTTGGGTTTTGAATTCGTGGGTAGAAAGTTATTTACCGATTTCCTCGATGATGTTAGTGGGCAGGAAATTAACTACCTCGATATTTTAGAGGGAAATGGGGAACTGGCAGCCCGACTCAGTAATCCGCTGATCACTAACCCGGATGATGCAGATGTAGTTTACCAACGTGGTGGAAAATTCAATGATTGGTATTACTTTGGGATGGTCACCCTCTCGTTCAATTTGGGAGATATGGGATCATTTGGCAACAAAGGCTATGGATGCCCAACCAATTTCTAATTAGCAGTTGTTTTATTATTAACATGGAATTAACCTCAGACTTATTGCTTTGCCGCACTAAAGTCCTAGCTTTCGCGTCTTAAACCAAGGATAAGAAGAATGGAGAAACAAACACCGAAATATTTCAGTCGCGATTTGAGTTGGCTTTCTTTTAACCATCGTGTTTTACAGGAAGCGCAGGATTTCAGCGTACCGATTTTCGAGCGTTTAAAATTCCTGGCGATTTATAGTTCAAATCTGGATGAGTTTTTCCGTGTCCGGGTTGCCTCTTTGCGGAGTTTTAAAGAATTGCGCAAGCCAACCCGCAAGGCATTGAAGGTGCGCCCCAAGAAGGAATTGAAATTGATACGCAAGATTGTCAATGAACAGCAGGAAACCTTCGGACAAGTTTTTCGATCCGACATATTACCAGCCCTCAAGCGTTTAGGTATTCTTTTGATCAAGGAAGAGGAATTCACAGCAACGCATCGTGTCTTTTCCCGGCAATACTTTTTTGAAAAAGTCTATCCACTGGTAAACCCTTCGTTTATTGAAGCAGGCGAAAGTCTTCCCTTTCTGAATAATAAGCAGTTGTATTTCATTCTGAGTTTTGAAGGCGAGGAACGATTGAGCCTGATTGAGATACCTAGTCAACAATTGTCCCGCTTTATACAATTCCCTGGTACTTCAGCGCCATTTTATATTACCTTCCTAGACGATATTATTCGTGCTCATGCACAAGAATGGTTTGAACATCCCATTCGTAGTATTCATTCCATCAAGATGTCGAGAGATGCAGAAATGTATATCGAAGATGAATATGCGGGTGATTTATTAGAAAAGATAAAAAATGGCTTAGACGAACGCAATGTAGGTCTTCCTACCCGCTTCCTCTACGATAGTGACATGCCAGAAGATGTAGTGAAAAAACTAAAGAAGCTGTTTAAACTCAGCAAGAATGACCTCATTCCTGGCGCACGGTATCACAACTTCAATGACTTCTTTGGATTTCCGGACCCAACCAACAATAAAGCCTTACAATATCCTGAACTACCGCCGCTTCCACATCCGACGTTGGAAGGAGCTGACTCTTTATTAGCCGCGATCAAAGAACGAGACCTTTTGCTACATTTCCCTTATCACGATTACAACTATGTACCGGCCTTAATACAGGAGGCAGCCCACGATGAGGATGTAGTCGCCATCAAAGCCACTTTGTACCGCGTAGCTTCTAAATCGGCAGTGGTGAGTGCCCTGATGGAAGCCTGCAAACAAGGCAAAGAAGTAGTCGCTTTTATCGAAGCAAAAGCCCGCTTTGACGAAGCTTCCAATCTATTTTGGGGTAAAGAATTGGAAAAAGCCGGGGCAAAAGTCTTCTATAGCTATCCTGGAATCAAGGTGCATACCAAGCTGCTCCTGATTCAACGGATGGAAGCAGGGAAAAAACGCCCGTATTCTTACTTGGGTACCGGGAATTTTAATGAAAAAACAGCCCGTATTTATTGCGATCATGCGCTACTCACGGCTCGACCTAAAATAGGGAAAGAGGTCAATCAAATTTTTGATTTACTGGAGCGGAAAATTTTAGTCCCTGATTGTAAGCAAATACTAGTAGCGCCTTTCAATCTCCGACAGACTTTTGAGCAACTCATTGACCAAGAGATAAAGAATGCTGAGGCGGGACTTCCTGCCTACATGATTCTGAAGATGAATAGCTTGGAGAACCATCATATGATCGACAAACTCTACGCTGCTAGCCAAGCTGGAGTAAAAATCCAGCTAATCATTCGTGGGATTTGTTGCTTAATTCCCGGTGTACAGGGCTTAAGCGAAAACCTTGAAATCATTAGTATCGTAGATCGTTTTTTGGAACACGCAAGGATCTACATCTGTCTCTTATACACATCTGACGCTGCCGACGAAGAGGATAGTGTAG
>CAJXUM010000277.1 GCA_913060855.1 uncultured Lewinella sp.
CTATCCTCTTCGTCGGCAGCGTCAGATGTGTATAAGAGACAGGCATTTATAATTATTCAGGATCTACCATTAATCCTTGTATAAAGGCTCTTTCTTCGATAAAGTACCAACTATTAGTAGATTAAAATGAATTCATTTTGAACAGATTAGTTATCGCTCTGTTATAAAACCATGGTGGCTCTTACCATCCAAAAACAATAAAACCAATGACTTCAGAAAAGATTTTAGCCATCCTACAAGCGGCACTTGATGCTTTTAATCGGAATGATTTGGAAGCATTGAAAGAAGTAGTAGACAAAAATATCACTTACATCATACGAGGTCGCGGCGATGTGTCGGGAACTTACCGCGGACAGGAGGCTGTGGCCCGGGCCCTCAAAAAGGTCAAAGAATTGACGGGTGGAACCTTATTTGCCTTACCAGAGGTAGTGCTCATGGGAGACAATGCCCTCATGGCTTATATGCGAGTGAGTGGGCAACGCCCCGATGGCCGAAAATACGACCAATACCAGGCTTACCTTTATCGCTTTAACCAAGGAAAACTCATTGAAGGCCAGACTATACCAGTAGACCAGATGGCGTTCGAGCAATTTTTCAAGGATTAATCCCCGTTTCAAGACCTAGGCCAATCCAGTCTTTTTAGCTATCTTCCATCGGATTAACAAAACGAAATAACCGATGCGATTCCTACTATTCACTTACCTAGGACTACTCCCGCTAGTACTCCAAGCGCAAGCGCTAGAACCTATTCCATACAATAATGATAAACTGGCTGTCGACCTGGGTGTAGGGCTTTGGGCCTGGCCATTACCGATGGATTATGATGACGATGGCGACCTCGACCTGATTGTGGCCTGCCCAGATGTGCCTTATAATGGGATTTACTTCTTCGAAAACACGGAAGGAAACGTTGAAATGCCTGTCTTTAAAGCCCCTGTAAAAATCAGTCCTTCCGCCAGGAACCTGCAATTATCCCAGGTCAATGGTGAGTCGCTGGTCTTAGGTCCTGGAAAACATTATACCGACTTCAAGACAAAAGGATTGCAAGCGGCCAAAGATATTCCACTCACCATCGACTTCAAAGCCCTGCACGGCGGTACTCGTGCCAACCAATGGAAATACCTCGATTATGACGGTGACGGTGATCAAGATATCATTATTGGACTCGGTGTATGGGAGGATTATGGCTGGGACAACGCCTATAATGAGCAGGGTAAATGGACGAATGGCCCCTTACATGGCTACGTTTATTATGCAGAAAATAAGGGAACAAACAACAAACCTGACTACGCAGAACCCCTAAAATTAACGGCCAATAAGGAAGCTATTGATGTTTATGGTATGCCTTCTCCTAATTTTGCTGATTTTGATCAGGATGGTGACCTCGACCTCATCTGTGGGGAATTCCTAGATGGCTTTACTTATTTCGAAAATACCGGAACGCGTACCCAGCCCATCTACTCGCCTGGTCAACGATTGACGCACAAAAACAAGGAGATAAAACTCGATCTACAAATGATCACTCCTGTATCCATCGACTGGAACAAGGATGGATATCCCGATTTGATTGTTGGGGATGAAGATGGACGGGTTGCTTTCGTGAAGAATACGGGTAAGAAAGAGAACGGCATTCCACTCTTTTTTCCACCGCAATACTTTCAGCAGGAGGCCAATGATCTCAAATTTGGTGCCTTAGTTACCCCTTTCAGTTTTGACTGGGATGGGGATGGGGATCAAGATTTGATTTGTGGTAATACCGCCGGTTACATTGGATTTATAGAAAACCTAGATGGAGCCGCCTCTCCCCAATGGGCTGCTCCAAAATACCTAGAGGCCGATGGGCGAGTCATTCGCCCCATGGCCGGCCCTAATGGCTCCATTCAAGGGCCTTGCGAAGCCAAGTGGGGCTATACCACCCTGAGTGTCGCCGATTGGAACCATGATGGCTTACCCGATATTGTCCTCAATTCCATTTGGGGGAAAGTCATTTGGTATCAAAACATCGGCACCCGCACGGCACCGCTCTTGACAGCTCCACGCTCTGTCACCGTCGATTGGCCCGCCGCCGCGCCCCAGCCCGCTTGGAACTGGTGGGCACCGCAGGATCAAGAACTCGCTACCCAATGGCGTACCACGCCCTATGTCATCGACTGGAATCAAGACGGCTTGAATGACCTCATCATGTTGGATCACGAAGGCTATTTGGCTTTCTACGAACGCTTTAAAACCGGTCATCGATTAGCTCTCAAGCCTCCCACTCGAATATTCAAGGGACAAGATGAGTCTGTTTATGATGGTAAAAATAGGCCTCAAAAAGGGACAGCAGGCGCCGCGCTACAGCTCAATCATCGAGAAGGGGGGAGTAGCGGCCGGCGCAAATTCTGCTTCGTCGATTGGGACCAAGATGGCCGCCTCGATCTATTGGCCAATAGCGTCAGTGTCAATTTCTTCCGGAATGTGGCAACTCAGGCCGATGGTAGTACCGTTTTCAAGGACGAAGGTCCGATTCACCCCCAAATATTGGCGGGCCATACGACGAGCCCGACAACGGTGGACTGGGATGGCGATGGCATCCCCGACCTACTCATTGGTGCAGAGGATGGTCGCTTTTATTGGGTGAAGAATGGGAATTGAATGGGGATGGGAATAGACATTATAATCTTCCGCTGTTTTCCTTGTTCACTCCTCGGCCCAATAAATTGGCCCGCTACGGGCTCCCGGGCGTTGGTTCACGGTTTCCAACCGGAACCTGTCTTGTCCCTGCTGCCACCATTTGCAAGCCTGACCTACGACTTTACATCACCATAAACCCAAAGACAATCCATTCTTACTATGAAAAATACTATCCTACTACTTATCCTACTGATCCCATGCAGCCTCTCCCTCCAAGCCCAGGAAGACTTAGCTCTTTTTGACTACTGGAAATACTATTCAGATGCAGATAATGCCCTTTACAAGCACTTCAGCGACAAAGCTTTCACTCATTTAGCCAATCGAAAGGAGCAGATCGCAACGCTATCAACAAAAGCTGATTGGGAGGAACGACAGCGATGGGTAAAAGGAAAGCTGATGGACTTACTAGGTCCCTTACCCGAAAAAACGCCCTTGAATGCAAAGGTCACCGGCACGATTGAGCGAGAAGATTTCCGAGTAGAAAAAGTCCTGTTCGAATCTATTCCTGGTTACTACGTAACGGCAGGACTATTTATCCCTAAAAACCGCAAAGGGAAAACTCCGGCTATCATCTATGCCTCGGGCCACACCTCCCAAGGTTTCCGCAGTGACACTTACCAGCATATTATTATCAACCTGGTGAAAAAAGGATTCATCGTATTGGCTTTCGATCCGGTGGGACAGGGAGAGCGGTTTCAATACCTCGATCCAGAAAATGGGAAGGCACGTTTTGGACCGACCAAGGAGCATTCTTACCCTGGCGCTCAGTGTTATCTAGCGGGCTACTCCCCTACCCGCTACTTTGTCTGGGATGGCATGAGAGCCGTCGACTATTTATTGACAAGGCCAGAGGTTGACCCTGATCGGATAGGCATGACGGGCCGTTCTGGCGGAGGTACGCAAACCGCTTATACCGCCGCCGTTGATGATCGCATCTTGGCCGCCGCTCCCGAGTGTTTTATCACTAGTATGGAATATGTGCTCAAAACCATTGGGCCGCAAGATGCGGAGCAGAATTTATCGCGCATGCTAGTGGAAGGCCTAGATCATGCAGATTTATTGACGGTACGAGCCCCTAAGCCTACTTTAATGCTTACCACAACGAGGGATTTCTTTAGTATACAAGGAGCGCGGGAGACCTTTGCAGAAGTAAAAATGGCGTATGAAAAGTTGTCAGCAAAAGAAGCGATTGGAATGGTGGAAGATGACGAGGGCCACGCCTCCACAAAAAAGAACAGAGAGGCTATGTATGCCTTTTTTCAGAAAAATCTTGGCCTTGCCGGAGATCCTTCAGATCTCGAGGTCGAGACTTTCAAGGAAGAAACACTTTGGGTTACGAAGACTGGGCAAGTAGCAACAAGCCTACAAGGAGAAGAGACTTTGTTTAGCCTAAATAAGCAGCAAATAGAAACTTTGCAAACAAAGCTAGAAAAGCAAAGAAAACAAGCAACGCATATAGCCGAAGTGCGGAAAAAGATCAAAACACAAGCCGGAATAGTCTTGCCCAATGGCCCTAGGAAATTGCTATTTTCTGGCCGTTATGTAAAAGAAGATTATTTATTGGAGAAATACATGCTAGTCGGTACTGGCGATTACATGCTGCCGGGAGCGCTGTATATCCCCACCCAAAATAAAAAAGATCAATTGGTTCTTTTTTTAGCAGAAACCGGCCTATCGGAGCGCCCCGATACCTTGCTGCATGCTTTACTACAAGAAGGATATGCTGTATTGCGGATCGACCTGCCGGGTTTTGGAGCGCTAGGGCCAGGTTACCTGAAAGGAGATGCTTATATCGATGGAGTCTCCCTCAATCAATGGTTCGCGGGGATATTGGTAGGGGAATCGGTGGTAGGATTACGCGCTTCGGATATTTTGAAATGGGTGGCGGCGATGAAGAATCATGCCGGTCGCTACCAGCAAATTTCTGCAGTGTCCATAGGTCCTTTAGGTAGTGAGTTGCTGCATGCGGCTGTAGTCAATGAGGATATTGATCAAGTCTTTTTGTGGAAACCGATGCTCAGCTATGCAGCTATTGCAAGTAACAAAGAGTACCCGACTTCTTGGGTTTATTCTACCATAGCAGGTGCTTTAACTACCTATGATCTTCCAGATCTGATGGCGGCCGTCGCACCTCGAAAATTATGGTTAATGAATCCGCAGTTGACAGCTAATGAAAAGGTGTCCGATCAAGTAGCTGTCTCCCACTTAGCTTATCCTAATTCCGTCTTTGCCGCTCAAAAGAAATCCGCTTTATTCAAGTTATTGATAGAGGAACAGGAAGGCCTCCTCATAAAAGAACTCTTGAATGGACTTAAGAAGCCCTAGTCATTTGGTTTAATTGGGTGAGCAATGTATTTTTGAGAAAATGCTATACCATGTCATCAACACCAAAACAAGAAGACGGTATCAATGCCGTCAACCAGAATTTCAGCAAATACGACCAAGTCAATAAAGAACAAACCTACCATCTGGTAGAAAATGAATCTACGGATGAATTTGACGAAGAATACCAGATTCCTACCTGCGATATGCGCCTCTTCTTTGAAGGAGGAGAAGCGGGGAAGAAACAGTTTGCGGCGGAATTGGGCGCGGCGCTGGAAGGCATTGGCTTTGCCACCTTGATCGGACATGGGGTAGATACCGAGCTCTACGCTGAGGCCCAGCGCAAGACCGCCGAGATTTTCGAGCAGACCACTTACGAAGAGCGAATGGTCTTCAAAGCTGAACGATTTGGCTCCGTCAATCAAGGCTATTTTCCAATGAAAACCACCACGATCATTCATCCCGACTTGGTGGAAGGCTGGGTTTTCTGCCGACGTGCCTTTAACCTGGATAATGATCCCAATTTTGATGCGGCTAAATTTTGGCCTTCTCCTAGTTATGAGGCTTTCTTTCGAGGCTTGGTGCAATCACATGAGGCATTGATCTTACCGATTATGCAAAGTATTCTAAGTTACCTAGGTTGCGATCCTCATCACTATGATGAAAAATTAAACGAGACAAATTTTGGTTTTCGCCTCAATTACTATCCTCCGATTAGCTCAAGCGAGGACGCCTCAGGAGCCGGTCGTATGCTCGGGCATGAAGATGTTGATCTCTTCACGATTCTCCCCGCCCAAGAAGTAGAAGGCTTGCAGGTCCTCAATCGAGAAAATGGCAAATGGATTCGTTTGAACCCTGAACCTGGCTCCATTATTCTAAATACCGGCGATTACATGCAGCGAATCACTAATGATCGCCTTCCCTCTACTACTCACCGCGTGAGTAAGCCACTCAAAAAGGATTTATTTGAAAAACCTCGTATTTCCTTTCCCATGGCTGTCTATGTATGGGAAGATGAGACCTTGGCGGTGCTCCCTGGTTTAGAAAACCCGAAGTATGAACCGATTTCAGCAGTGAAATTTCATACCAATATCACCAGTAAATATTACGGCGATGATTACGCCAAAGAGGTAAAATAAGCCTAATTTCAATTCGCAAAAGCAATAAAAAAACTATACCAATGAAAGATCCAAAAGATGCCGTGGAAGTCGGTGCTGTAGAAGATCATGACGGCATCCTAACTATACGAGGAGGAGGGAAAAAGCGCAGCTGGAATAATATTCAGTACAAGCAAGGTATGTCGGAAAAAAACGTGGGCTCCACTAAATTGTCATGTAATATAGCCACCATACCTCCTGGTGGAGTAGCCTATGCTCATATCCACGATGGTTTTGAATTGATGTTGTACATTCTGGAAGGGAAGGTGCGCCATGAATTTGGGCCGGGTTGTGAGAAGGTACTCGAAAATGAAGCCGGTGACTTTATCTATATCAAGCCTGGCGTACCCCATGAGGTATTCAACATGAGTGATGAAGAACCTGTTGTCGCTTTTGTGGCTCGTTCTTGCGCCACGGAATGGGACAATATCATTCCTTATGAGCGGTGAACTTCTTCTCCTCCTCAAGGGGTGAGTAAATTCACCCCTTGAAGGGGAGAATCACCGCTCCAGCCATTTCCTGAAGTCTGAGGTTTTGGCACTACTGGTGAGGAAAGAGCCGGAGAGTTGTCGCATAGTAATCGACAACTTATTCTTAAAATGGGCATCGATCTTTTCAATAAAATCGATATTGATGAGCTGACTGCGGTTGATCCGAAAGAAAAAAGAGGGATCTACCTTGTCTTCGATCTCGGACAGGCTGTGATTGATCACGTGTTTGCTCCCCTTGCTATCGGAAGCCAGGCAGAAATCGCCATTGGCTTCGAAGCAAATAATTGCTTTAGTCTCTAATAGCTTGATTCCATCCTTTTTCTTACTTGTGAATCGGCGCTGATAAGCTTTTTTATCAGCCTGTAGAACTTGCTTTAACTCATTTAATACGTCAGGCGAAAGGTTTGAAGAAATGGGTTTGGCAAAAAGTCGCTGGTATTTAGTGTAGGCCTCCTGGAAGTTTTCCAAGGTGTAGGGCTTCAGCAAATAAGCGATGCCATTCGTTTGAAAGGCTTTGAGAACATACTGATCAAAACCGGTACAAAAAATGATAGGACAGTCTACTTTGATGGCTTCGAAAGTTTCGAAGGAGGTCCCATCCAGCAATTCAATATCAGAGAAAATAAGATCGATGGGGCTTTTTGTTTTCAATAAGGCTTTTGCTTCTACATTGGAACGAGCCCAGCCGACAATCTGAGCGCTTGGAATCTCAGTAGTAATGAAATTGAGCAACTTTTCATAAGCGGGGATTTCATCTTCTAGTATCAATATATTC
>CAJXUM010000278.1 GCA_913060855.1 uncultured Lewinella sp.
AGATCAGCCTCGGTCTCGTGGGCTCGGAGATGTGTATAAGAGACAGACTTTACTCAAGGAGCCACATACAATTCCATTCTCACATTCCAACGCTCAGATCGATAAATGAGTGTCCAATTGGTCCGCAATTCATCCACCTCCTCATCTGTAAAGTCATTCATTATGTTTGAATAAAGAACGTATGAATCCCTTGATAAGTCTTTCTCTTTGAAACCAGCCGATTCTCCACTCAAATCTTTATATTTCAATGGCCCGATTTCAGGAAACGCTGTTCCTACCTGCTCCAGTTCGATCCCTTGCTCTTGGAGATAATGTAGCATATCAGCCCGAAGCTCATAATGAGGCCAATGCGCCAAAGTAGAATCCCAGCCTTGGGAAATTTTATCTGGGTATACCCAGAAATTACCACTGAACAATCCCAGGGTGACGACTAATAATAGCAATCGCTTGGCTTTGGGTTTAAGTAATGGGCTTGGGAAATGAATTAGGAAGAGATAGAATAAGACCGTAAGGGTAAGAAATAAAGGCAAAAGATAGCGATGTTGCTGCAGGCCAGCATATCGGATAAAGCTGATACTTAGCCCCACTAAAAGGAAAACAAAAAGCAGCGAAATCTGCCGAACAATAGTTTCCTTCCAGCTTGCTTTCCAGCCCATTCTCTTCACAAAAACAAAAAATAATCCCGCCAAGGCAAGGCCTATAAATACCCGACCAAAATCCAGTAAACGCCAAACCAAAACCACTACATTCTTGATCACTTGCTTTGTATCAGCCAGCGCAAAACTAGGCGCCCACTCGGAAGCTTCGTGGAAACCTATCCAACCTCTTTCTAGATAATGAAAAGCTAAAAAGACCATGGCTAGGAGTCCCCCTGGCAGGTAAGGCCATAGCAGCGCTACGACATGGCTTATCCAAGAAACGGTCTTGTCCTTCTTGCTATAAATGAGCCATTCCCAAAAGAATAGTAGAAACCCCACCATCATACCTCGCATGCTAATCAAGCCTAAACCGATTACTGCCAACACTTTTCCATTGACTCGCTTTTGCAAAATGGAATTCAACAAAAGCAAAAAACAGCCCATTAGCGGTAAATCCGGGCTAATCAAAATACTTTGACTAGCCACCACCGGATCAACCAGTAGCAGCAGCATGAAATAGGGAAGTAATTGTTCCCCACCTAAATACTTACCCAGTTGATACCATTGATAGACCAGGAGCCAAACAAATGGCAACATGAGTAAATGACTGGTCAGTAAGGATTTGCCGAAAACTACCCATCCAGCCGCAAGGTATAGGCCGAATAAGGGAGGGTGTCCGCTGTCCATCCGTTCAGGAAGCAACAAGCTGCTAAAACCACTGTCAAAATAAAAATGAGCATGCTTACTCCCCAACTGAATTGTATCCCAGAAGAAGACGTGATCTAGGCTCAACAGTACACCTGCCGTAGCCCAAATCAGGCTAAAGGGGAGAATCAAATAGCTATTTTTGATAGGAATCAGCTGCATCAAGGCCTAATTGATCAAGTTTGATGCTGATATTTATGCGCCACCGTAGCTTTGACAAATGCTACAAATAGTGGATGGGGTGTTTCAACAGTACTTTTTAATTCAGGATGAAACTGCACCCCGACAAACCAGGGGTGGTTCTTCAATTCCACAATTTCTACCAAACCAGAATCTGGATTGATACCACTAGGAATCAGACCTCCTTTCTCCAATTCATCTTTGAATTTATTATTGAATTCGTAGCGATGACGATGACGTTCTTGAATCTTTAATTTACCATAAGCCAGGTGTGCTAAGGATTTTCGTTTATTCTCACATAGATAGGAGCCCAATCGCATAGTCCCCCCTTTTTTAGTGATCTTCTTCTGGTCTGGCATTAGATCTATCACGGGATATTCCGTATTGGAATCTACTTCAGACGAAGCTGCTGTTTCCCATTTCATCACATTGCGAGCAAACTCTACTACTGCACATTGCATACCCAGGCAAATGCCAAAGAAGGGTAATCCCGCTTCTCGCACATAGGTTATAGCATTAATCTTCCCTTCAACTCCTCTCTCCCCAAATCCTGGTGCTACTAATATCCCATCCAGGTCCTCTAACTTTTTAGCTACAGAAGCCCGGTCACCTTCTAGATGTTCAGAATGAATCGGTACTACTTTTACTCTACATTCATTGACCGCACCAGCATGTATGAAGGATTCATGTATCGACTTATAGGCATCAGGTAGTTCGTTGTATTTACCGATCAGACCGATCGTTACTTCATGGGTTGGATTCTTCAATTTGCCTAGAAAGGCCTTCCATGCCATTAGTTCCGGCTCTCTTCGGTCTTTCAACCTTAACTTCGTAATGACGGTCGTGTCTAGCTTTTCCTTCAACATGAGTAAAGGCACATCATAGATGGTTTCTGCATCGATAGCTTCTATGACTGATCCGACATCGACATTGCAAAACAAGGCCAACTTACGACGGATATCCATACTGATCGGATGCTCCGTTCTACAGACTAAAATATCAGGTTGTATTCCGGCATTCAGAAGTTGTTTAACTGAATGCTGCGTCGGCTTGGTCTTTAGTTCTTTAGCTGCATTCAAAAAAGGGATCAAGGTCAGGTGAATGACCAGGCAATTATCTGTCCCCAATTCCCACCGCAATTGCCGCAAGGTTTCCAGGTAAGGCAATGATTCGATGTCTCCCACCGTACCGCCTAACTCAGTAAGAACTATGTCAAATTTATTTGATTCACCTAGGAGCTGTACTCTTCTCTTAATTTCGTCGGTGATATGCGGGATTACTTGTACCGTTTTCCCTAGGTAATCACCTGCTCTTTCCTTATTGATCACGGTCTGATAGATACGGCCCGTTGTGACATTATTGGCCTGCGAAGTTGGTGTATTCAAAAAGCGCTCATAATGTCCCAGGTCCAAATCTGTCTCGGCACCGTCATCGGTGACATAACACTCTCCATGCTCATATGGATTGAGTGTTCCAGGGTCAACATTAATATAAGGATCAAACTTTTGAATGGTTACATTGAAGCCGCGTGCTTGTAGTAATTTGGCTAAAGAAGCTGCAATAATACCTTTACCAAGAGAGGAGGTCACACCGCCCGTAACAAAAATGTACTTTGTCATTATGCTTTAATTGTTGTGCTTAGAGTACGTGCTGTACGTCAATTATGTTACGGAATACAAAGGTACAGAAATGCTTTTGAGGAAAAGAATTTTTTCTAATTAGCGGGCAAAATGTTTAGTCTCTTGGAGTGCTCTGGGTAGGAAAAAAAAGTATGAGACCAACTTTTCAGCTATCCCTTTGAGCAGATTCTCAAGCTGGTACAAATATCTCTTTACTGAAATCTCTCGGGATTCCGTCCCTCACATTCCATCGTAAAAAAATCATTTTAGCCTTTCGCTGACACTTTCAATGTTAACTCAAAGTTAATTATTTGTAAATTATAGTTTGTCGAAAGCTTGTCTCTGTAAGTCATTTAGTTTATCTTTAGTTAACATAGGAAGTTCTCCAACTACCGATTACAGAAAAAATGAGTGAATATGAAGTGGATGGCATTTATATTATTACTAGTGGCTTATCCAGCTTTTGGACAACAATCCATTGCTTTTTTGAATAAACCCAACCTTGAAGTACGTTCCCTTTCTAGCAGTATACCGGCCAATAGTCAGACCATTCCGATGGAAGTAATCCGTGGTATGATCTACCTGGAAGCAGAAATGAATGGCCAGAAAGGACAATTTATATTAGACACAGGTGCTCCCATGTTGATCATCAATCAAAAAATGGAGTCACAAAGCACCAAAAATGCCTTAAGTTTTGGGGAGGGCATTTCCGTAACAGAAACACAAGTTGCTTCTTTTAATTTCGCCAATATACATCAAGAGAATATCGATGCCTTAGCTTTAGATATTAGTCATTTGGAAAAAGCCTCAGGAAGAAATATCATGGGGTTGATTGGATATAATGTACTGGCTCAATTTGAATTGTTTTTTGATTTTGATCATCAATTATTACATCTCATTCAAATTAAACCCAAGTCCTCTCCATCACTACAAAGCCCATCTGCCAGTATTGATTTCAAGCTATATGATCATCTGCCTATTGTAAAAGTCAAAATTCGTGGAAAAACACTTCGTCTAGGGATTGATACCGGCGCTGCTTCCAACCTGATGGATGAAAGTGTCTTAGCATATTTGGACGCCAGTGACATCCAGTACCTACCTAAAGAAGAGATTCAAGGACTCGATAAAAAGGTGAAGGTGGTTCAATCAGGTCTCATCCAACAACTGAAAGTTAAGAACGCCAGCTTTGGTGAAACAAAGTTTCTTTTCACTGATCTGTCTTTTCTTCGGGAACACACCGGTTATCAAATAGATGGCCTGTTGGGTAGCCCTTTCTTTTCAAAAGCGAGTTTCTCGATCAATTACCCTAAGCGAAAGATCAATATCTGGTCTGAATAGTAGTACGCTAAACTGCGGAAGCTAGACCAAGCTAAACAAGAAATTTACTTGCCAGCTAAAAATTTAATCTTTCCCTAAATTTAAGTTTACATCTACTTCAACTCAATAAAAGACCTTTGGAGCGTTAATTGAAAACTCAATCGCTTACATGGGTCTTATCTACAAACTAGGCAATACCATTCAAGGTCTCCCTTTTCCTGGGAATGTGGCCTTTTCTACTATTCCATCCATTTTAGTTAGCCTATTAGTCTCTATAGCACTGAGCGGAGTGCAATGGCAGGCCTGTTGGATCACTCATAGTGTTAGCTTAGCTGTACTTGGCACCTTACAAATCACCATTTCCTGCTTTCTGATGCTATTTTTAATCCTTGGGACTTACCAAGATCGCATCAAATTGCAGAAAATTCGGTTTTTATACTTCTTTTTAGGTGGCTTTTTCATTTCTATTGCCTGTGGTTACCTTTTATTAGACGCTTACTCCCTTTTGGCAAGCCCCGTCTTCCATTTCTCTACTGGATTTTGGATAGCTTCCTGCACGTCCTTATTTGGCAATATTCTAATTGTCCAGATTCTGACGATAGCCAATGTTATTCCATTCAAAGTCAGAAAGTTACAAATACCGTTTTTCAGCATAATCCTATTTTCCTTCCTCTATTTAGCCACCTTATTACTCGTTTGGAGCTTCAATTGGGAGCGCCTAGATGCGATAATTGGCCTCTTAGAAGCCGCTACTCTATTCCTCTGGGGAGGGGTGATATCAGTGGATGCTTATTGGCAAATGATAGAATTAGATAATAACACACACCCTGATTAACAACACGTTAAACATCTATCAACACATTATATAAAACACTACAAAGTTGCATTTACAATTATTTAACCTAGCATTAATTACTAGTTCATATTACCAGCGTAATCTTGCGCAAAATTTAGGTTTAAAAACTAATCTTGTTATGACTCGAAAGCTTTACACGCTTCTATTATTGTTTGTCGGATTTGCATTTCAAGTTAATGCACAAACGATAGTAACCATCACGGATGGTGATCTTGTTGGAAACACAACATACAATTGGGAAAAGGAGAATATATATCTTCTTGACGGTTATGTATTCCTTGAAGCTGGAGGAGTGCTAAATATCGAAGCTGGTACTATCATTAAAGGCAGTGGCTCTCCGTCAACGGGAGACGTAGCCTCTGCCTTGATCATCACAGTAGGTGCTCAAATTTTCGCGGAAGGCACTGC
Source organism: uncultured Lewinella sp. (assembly GCA_913060855.1). Lineage (GTDB taxonomy): Bacteria > Bacteroidota > Bacteroidia > Chitinophagales > Saprospiraceae > DT-111. The sequence goes on from CAJXUM010000278.1 coordinate 5,724, forward strand.
GGATGCCCCGATCATCTTTACTTCTGATCAAGATGACACCGATGATCCTAATGACTTGGAAGCGATTGACCGTGGTCTATGGGGTGGGTTGATTCTACTAGGCGACGCTACTATTGCTCGACCAGGTGGTACAGATAATATCGAGGGTATTCCTGCCGACCAAGACAAAGCGACTTTCGGTGGTTCAGATGATGCAGATAATTCTGGCATCCTGCGTTATGTCTCTATTCGTCATGGTGGTGCTGTCATTTCTAATGGAGATGAAATCAATGGCCTAACATTAGGCGGTGTGGGTAGTGGTACTACCATGGAATATATTGAGGTCTTTGCTAATGACGATGATGGTATCGAATGGTTTGGGGGAACTGCCAGCGTCAAATATGCTTCCGTTGCTTTTTGCAAGGATGATTCCTACGATTATGATTTTGGCTGGAGAGGTAAAGGTCAGTTTTGGTTTACTATTCTAGACACGGATGTTTCTGGTCGTGGTGGTGAGCATGATGGTGCCAACCCTGACGGGGAAGATCCTTTTTCTAAACCAACTATTGCTAACGCTACGATTATTGGCCCTGGTTCAGACGCTTTTCCTGAAGGCGATGGTGGTGATATCGGATTGTTTTTCAGGGATAGAGCAGGTGGACAATACTGGAATAGTATTATTACGCAATTCCCAGGTATCGGCTTGGCGGTCGAAGATCTTGACGGAGATGGCGATGCTTACAATAACTTGGTGAATGGCGATTTGGCCTTTGCCAGTAATATATGGTGGGATTTTGGTGTTGGTAACGACATGGCTGATTTCGCCGCTTTATCGGATGATGATACACCATTAGCCGATAACAAAGATTTGGTCAGTATACTAGTTGCAGGTGGCAATGAAATTTTCACGCCTGATTTTGCTGGTGTAAGCCGCGTTACAGATGGTGGACTTGATCCACGGCTAAACGGAACAAGTGCGGCGCTCTTCGGTGCGGCGACGCTCCCCGAAGATGCTTTCTTTGATCAGGTAACTTATCGAGGTGCTTTTGGAAATAACAACAACTGGTTGAAAGGTTGGACAGCAGTAGATGAGTACGGTTATATCGGCGACCTAGTTACGCCTTTTGTAACAGATTGCTCCAATCCAATTGTGATCACGGATGCTGACTTAGCAGGTGGTCAGACTTATACTTGGACTAAAGAAAACTGCTATTTGCTAGATGGATATGTATTCCTAGAAGCAGGTGGTATTCTCAATATTGAAGAAGGTACCGTTATCAAAGGCAAAGGCAGCCCAAGTACGGGTGATGTAGCTTCTGCCCTGATCATCACGGTGGGTGCACAGATCTTCGCTGAAGGTACGGCGGATGACCCGATCATCTTTACTTCTGAAGAAGATGATGTAGAAGACCCTAGCGACTTGGAAGCGATTGACCGAGGTCTATGGGGTGGCCTGATCCTCTTAGGTGACGCAACGATTGCACGACCAGGTGGCACCGATAACATTGAAGGTATTCCTGCCGATCAAGACAAAGCCACCTTCGGCGGTACAGATGATACCGATAATTCTGGTATGCTACGCTATGTTTCCATTCGTCACGGTGGAGCGGTGATCTCCAATGGTGATGAGATCAACGGCCTGACCTTGGGCGGTGTGGGTAGCTGTCTCTTATACACATCTGACGCTGCCGACGAAGAGGATAGTGGAGATC
>CAJXUM010000279.1 GCA_913060855.1 uncultured Lewinella sp.
GGGTTATAGAATTGGGTTGGCCAATTTCCTAGTAATTTCTCAAGATCTACTTCTCCATTTTTGGATGTTCGCTGCTAGTTTCACTAGTATGCGGGCTTTGACTGCAAGCTCCTGCTCGCCGGATAAATAACGGCGAGCAGGAGCTCGCACCCCAGATCGGCAAACAAGCAAGAGCTTGTCGCCAACAAAGAAGAGGCTTTAGACTTCAGAAGTTTCCCTAGGCGGAACCGAGAAAACTTCTGAAGTCTTACTCTCCTTTGATTCGGCGATTCCGTTGAGAGAAAAATCTAATGTTGAATAAGTATCACTTTAGAAAATGGGGTTCGTCCCAATTTTCCTTTCAAAAAATAAACGCCAGCCGGCAATTTTCCTACATCTATCTGGCTAGGATTCTGACCTTGAAATACAACTTTGCCAGCGGCATCTTCCAAACTTATATTTTCCAAATCACCTGGACTTTCTAGAAAAAGTGTATCACTTACAGGGTTAGGAAAAACCCTTAATTCTAATGAAGAAGTAGGGGAGTGGGTGCTTGTTGGAGGTAGCGTCAGGCTGGCAATAAATGCATCAAATCCGCCTTCATTAACTAGGCTTTCTTCTCCTCCAGTCAATGTCCCTTGATAAGAACCAATGACCCATACTTTTTCATCTTTCTTGATCACACTATTAACGAAGACCGATTCATCCGAGTGTAGACTCCTGGCCCAAAGCGGTTGCCCATTTATATCAAAAGCGCTAACAAATCCCGCCTCATCATTTCCAGTCATCGGCAAATTATCAGGAAGATTTATACTCCCCTTATAGACGCCTCCCAAAACTACCTCATTCCCGTCTAAATCTATGCCATTGGATTGAACCGATGAAGTTCCACCAAAAGACCTAGCCACCATCGGATTTCCATCTCTGGAATACTGTAGCAAAAACAAATCACTTGTCCCATTGGTGCTTTGTATTGAAAATCCGTCTTCTAGCGTCAACACACCAATCAGATAACCCGTAATCCATATGTCATGATTACTTCCTATTTTAATGGCTAATGGTTCTTCATCAAATACGCCCCCTGCCCTTTTCGCCCAGCGTGTATGTCCGATACTATCCAATCCCAAGACGAAAATATCTCTATCGAAGGTCTTAGCGGGTAAAGAAAAATTATCAAAATAGGTCGTATCATTATAATAGCCCACTAAGGCAATCTCGCTACCGTCTATCGTCCCTATCCCTATGCCCCGGGTGTCTTTTCTTCCTCCAAATTGTCGAGCCCATTTTGGGGCACCATTTTTATCCAACTTACTAACAAAAACCGCCGTTTCGCCATTTGCTATAAGTGTGGTATCTCCAAAATAGATCTCATCCCGGAAATACCCTGTTAAGTATATATTACCCGCCTGGTCTGTATCAACTCCTCTTACCTCCTTCAGTGCGCTGCCATCAAAACGTTTTGCCCATAAAACCTCTCCAGCTGGATTGATCTTTGCCACTAAGATGGATTTTGAGCCTACCTCATTTTCAAGTAGAATTCCGCCAAAATTAATATCTACCCAAAAAACGCCCACACAAATCAAATTTCCATCCTCATCTACTGTCAATTGCGCCCAAGAATCATCTAGTATACTTCCTGCTGTCAACTTCCACTTCCACTCTTTTGTCATTACATCCAAACACCCCAAAAATAGATCGTCTTGCCCAAAAGCGGGCACCTCCGTTCCGTCCCAATCAAATGGATTATCATAAATTCCGCCAACAAATATAGACGTACCGGGGCCATTGGTAATGATCGTTGCCGATTCCTTATTCTCTCCTCCAATAGAAATAAGGTCTTCCCAGGTCTGTCCATTAAGGCCAACGTTCAAAAAACAAAGTAAAAGCGTAATTTTGTAAATCGACATGCAATCTCTATTATTGAAATGGTGTTCTATACTGACCCTAGTAGTTCGAGGTTTTAGACCAATAAAGATAACCTTATAATATGTCTGTTAGAAGAGTAACGATTTTTACCCCCTGCTTGTTTTTGATCTTTTTTTCAGCTTGCAAGAACGAGCCAGAACCAAGCGTTAGTACGACACAAGTTGTTGATTACTTAACGGGGATTCCCAGTATTGATGACATCACTAAAAAGCTTGAACGGCAACCGGATAATCCCGTTTTATATGCCGAACGTGCTCGTCTATTTTACGAAAATCAGGGTTATGACGAAGCGATCCAAGACCTGGCTTTTGCCATGAAAATAGATTCCATAAATCCTGATTATCACCATCTTTTAGCCGATGTATACTTAGATTATTTTAAATCTAATTTAGCATTAAAGACGATGGAACGAGTGGCTAAATTACACCCAGAAAGGATACCTACTCTGCTGAAATTGAGTGAGTTCCAGCTTATTTTAAAGCAGCATCAAGCCTCTATGCGAACCATTGATCAGGTTTTAAAACTAAAGCCACAGCATCCCGAAGCTTACTTTATGTTTGGTATGAATTTCAAACAAATGGGAGATACGGTTCGTGCCATTAACAGCTTTCAATCTGCAGTAGAATACGAGCCAGATCATATCGATGCCTGGATTAATTTGGGGCAATTGCATGCTGCTATCGGTGGCAATTTAGCCGAAAAATTCTTTGATAATGCACTAGATATCAACCCTAATAGCATCACCGCTTTACATGCCAAAGCAGATTTCCTTGGAGATCAAGAAGATTATAATGGAGCAATAGGATTATATCGGAAAATCAACTTACTCGATAACCAATATGATGAAGCTTACCTAAATGCAGGCTTACTTTATATGGAAATGGATTCTGTTGGTAAGGCTTACGAACAATTTGATATTGCCATCAGTACCAACCCTGTTTATATCAAAGCGTATTTTTTCCGGGGATATGCTGCCGAAGCACTGGGAAGGCTTCAACAAGCCAAAGCAGATTATCAACAAGCACTGAACTTTGCGCCCAACTATGAATTAGCGAAACAAGGCTTGGAACGAGTATCCGAAGGGAGCTAATCAAATAAAACTAGCATGCTAGATCGGTTGATTTTTTATAGTAATCTCTTAATGGCTATTCCTATACTTCCTCTCTTGTATTGGCAGGGGAAGCAAGCAAAGTCAGCAGTACCGGACCTTCCTCCGGCGCAAAATCCTGAAGGAATAATAAGAAAAGATAGTGCTAGTAAGGCGCTTCAAATTTTGTCCTTGGGGGAATCAGCTTTTGCTGGAGTAGGTCTGCAGCAACACCAAAAAAGTATCACCGGAGTATTGGCCCAATCACTTGCCGAGCAGCTCAATCAGAGTATAAACTGGAAAGTCATTGCGCAAAGTGGATATAACGTCGAGCAAGTCATCAAAGAACTGGTTCCTCAAATACCTAGTACAAAGATCGACCTAGTTGTCATTGGTTTAGGGGCAAATGATACCTTTGAAATTCACTTTCCTGCAAAATGGGAAAAGGATATGAAGGCTCTCCTCCTAGCGATTCGGAAACATCAGCCGGCTTGTCCTATTGTAATTGCTCATCTCCCCCCTGTACATCAATTCCCTGTATTAAGCCCTCTTTTACAGTGGTTTATGGGTAAGTTCATTAAGCAGTATCATGCTGTCAATCAATCGATTGTAGCAGATGTACCGAATACTTATTATATCGCCGATAGAATTGATTTTGATAATTGGTCGGACAGATTACCTCCCAAACTTTCCAAGGAGGACTTGTTTTGTGATGGCGTTCACCCTAGCGAATTTGCCCATGAGATATGGGGTAAGGAAATTGCGGCCTTCGTTATTCGTCAAGATTTAGTCATCCAATAAGCCCTTGATTTCTCGGCCTTTTAAAATCGTATTCTCATAGGAGGAGGGAAAAATTCGGGTCATCCGATCAATCGCTCTTGCATCTTTTCCAATCAATATCCGTGCTTTGCCTTTTGCTATACCTGTTAAGATAACTGTTGCTGCTTGCGCTGCGGTCGTTGGGGCCACTTCCTCAAATCCCTTAATCATCTCATCTTTTTTGGCCTCATCGGAGATAGTTATATTTCGAACGATATTGGTCTTGATTCCTCCTGGATGAATACTACTCACCGTAATGTTAGTCTTTTTCAACTCAATGCGGAGTGTTTCAGTAAATCCACGAATCGCAAATTTTGTCGTAACATAAGCCCCTTGACCAGGGTAACCCATCATTCCAAAAACGCTAGAAACATTAGCGATCGCAGCTTTCGGCCGTTGCCTTAAATAAGGAAGAAAGGCCTTCGTCCCATAGATCATCCCCCATAAATTGATATTAATGATTTTCTCAAAATCAACATATTCAGTTTGAGCGATTGTTTTAGGAGCTAGTGCAATTCCTGCATTATTGATGACGATATCAACTTTTCCAAATTGTTTTACGACTGCTGTAGCAAAGTCATATACTTCCTTCCGTTTGGCTACATCAAACGAGCGAACTAAAATCATATCATCATTCATATCCAAGGCAGCTCGTGTTTCAGATAAAGCATTTTCACTCCAATCATTTATCGCCAGTTTCGCGCCTGCTGCTGCCAATTGCTTTGCCATCTCTCGCCCCATTCCAGAGCCGGCTCCCGTCAAGGCGACTACTTTATTTTTATAAAAATTCATAGGAGGGTGTTTTTATTTATACTCAATCAAACGTCTTACGAGATGAACTGAATCTATAATTTCGGAAAATCAGAAGCTCAAAATAAATATAATATTAAATTATGAAGGTGCTGAAGAATGATTTTTGGAATCAAATTTTAAAGAGATAAGGTGCTCGGAATTAGTTTTCAAGATATTGCTCTTCCGAGTGAAAGCTAATCTAACAGTATTAAACAATTTCTAACCTACAACCACATCAAGATGTGGATTCGCGGGCTCTTTCTTTTTTGTATTTTTAAAGCATGGAAACAATTAGACTAGGTATCGTTGAGGATGACACAGTCATCAGAGAAAGTCTTATCAAATATATGAGTGCTAATCCTTCAATTGAAATTCAAATTGCAGCGAAGAGTATGGAAGATTTTTTTGATAGGACTGGTCAGGGGCAAGTAAAAGCGATTGATGTACTCCTCCTAGATATTGGCCTACCTGGAATGTCCGGATTGCAAGGAATAAAATTGATCAAAGAGAAATATTCGAAGACGGACATCGTCATGCTAACCACTTTTGAAGAAGACGATAAAATCTTTACTGCACTCTGTGCAGGGGCTTGTTCTTATATCTCAAAACGAACTTCTTTAGCCCAAATTCGAGAAGCTGTATTTACCATCTATCGCGGGGGATCCTATATGTCGCCGTCCATTGCACGTAGGATAGCCGAGTATTTTATGCCCAAAGCAAAGAAAAAGGATGATCTTTTGACTGATCGTCAGAAGGACATTGTACAAGGAATAGTCGATGGTCTTAGTTATAAAATGATTGCAACTCGCCTTAGCATTTCCCTGGATACCGTTCGGGATCATATCAAACGGATCTATCGAGCCTTAGAAATTAATAGTAAAGCAGAACTTATTCGGAAATCATTGGATGGTGATATATAGATATTTATAACATACCTAATATTGGATTCCTTGCTCTTCTCCTGTTCCCGCTCCGCTATCGCCTCAGCTCCCAATTCCATGCGTATTATTCACTAATAATCGAAAATCATAATACGGTTTCTGTTCCATAATTTCTTTCAGTATTCCCAGTTCGCAACAGCTTCTTCATCTACCCTATGTACTTCCGGGTGATTGCTTAATCCCAAATAAGCATTGATACTCCAAACGATATGCTCTTTACCCTTAAACTTTATTCGACTTCCAAACAGTCCTTCTAGTTTCGGAAAGGTGTAGTAAGCATGAACTGTACTTGAATATTTCCCCAATGGCCCGTAATCTGCAATGAGTTTTTCAAATAGATCCATAAATAGAAGTTTACCTTTTCTGAGCGTTTTAGGATTTCAACAGAAGTATCAGAGACAACGAATGGTAAGAATAGGTTGAAATAGAGGAAGCAGAAGATTCACTTGATATCCGGAATTCAATACATTAAATTATCAGGGAATTAATAAAATCACCTCCATCTTTATTACGCTTAGAATTTTAAGTAAAAGCTCTCAGCTAGTGTATCACCATACTTTTTCGGACTTTTCTCCATCGACCCATTTACTCCAGGCTTTATTATAGGTATGTACTTTCCGAGTCAATTTTCCTTCCTTGTTTTCCAAAGGGTAGGAATGATTAGCCCATTCAAAAATACTCCCATAAAGATTGAAGACATTGTTGTATCCCAATGCCTGAAGACGTTGTCCTATTTTTTCGCTTCGATATCCGATAGAGCAGTACAATACAATTTTGGTATTCTTAGGCAAATCCTCAAGGCGGTCTACTTCAAAATCTTTATAGCCTAAATAACGAGCACCAGGGATATGACTTAAATCATACTCTTCTTGCTTCCTGGTATCAAATACAACCAACTCCTCCTTCTGCGCATGAAGTTCTTCTACTCCCATTAAGGGAACAGTGAAGCTAATAGTATTTGCTATTTCTTTATCAAATTTTTCATCTATGCACAATCCTTGTGGTTGCCCATTCCCTTGCGCGCAACTAAGGATAACAAAGGCTATAGATATCAACAGTGAATACTGAATAGACTTCATAATAAAACTTTAAAGCTATTTTAAATTTCTACCGGGCCATTCCCGACCTTATCCTTTATCCATTCTCCTCCTTCACAATACTGTCGCAAATCACTTTCGATAAAAGCTTGGACCGCTTCAGCAATTTCATCGGGATACAGCAAATGTAAATTGGGTCCTGCGTCGAGACTAAAATACAATGGATGCCCTGTACGTTTCCGAAAATCTTTTATTTTTTCAATAACCAATAACGTATTTGGTTTCATCAATATATAAGGAGGGTAGGAGGTCATCATTAGTGCATGCAACGTCAAGGCCTCTGCCTCTGCGATACGACCAAAAGTTTCTACTTCTCCTTGTCGCAAAGCGATCAGCAATTCATGAAATCTTTGCCTAGCTTGTTGGTATCTACTACTCGCGTAAATATTGCCTTCCATCATGCCATGGCCTATTGTACTAGAGACCGCCTTTTCACCTTTGCTAATAATCAAAATATCATCATGGAAGGTCTTAAACACGGGATGCAAAAATTCGCCAAAGGGAATAGCATATTCGTTAGAAGCTCCATCTACCTCTCCACTCTCTCCCCAGACCGCCGCCTGTTCATAAATCGAACGGCAAGCACTGCCCGAACCCAATCGTGACAAATAGGATGCCTTCCTACGAAATAGATCGATATCAGATAAGGTACCAAAAATTCGATCTTCAAAACTGCATAAGCATAATGCCAATGCACTCATCGCAGAAGCGGATGATGCTATGCCTGCAGAATGTGGAAAAG
>CAJXUM010000280.1 GCA_913060855.1 uncultured Lewinella sp.
GCTTTCATTTGCTGATAGTAGCGCTCAATCTCTGGCCAATTCCCATATTGTGCAATTAGCTTTGATAGCGTTTCGCGGCGAGCCATTTGGAATATCCGGTGAAGTGTATCTGGGTAGGCGGCGGCAGAAAGGCTAAAGTAGAAGGCCGGACGATCCACACCCAGTGACTTTGCACAACGTTGGTATTCTAGCTCGAATATGTGCTCCTCAAAAGGCGTATCTTCTGGAAAACAGGCTTGCATGACGGGATCACCTGGCGTACACTTGCTCAGCCCAAATGCCAAAAAGGATATGGCAATTAAGGTCGGTATAAACCAAAGTATCCGCTTGAGAAGATATGTTGTCATGGGTCTATTTTCCTAAAAACATTCCTGTTGGTAGCTCTGTTGGTAAAATAGGAAAAGTTTCCTCGATTCAACTCCAGGAAACTTCCCCTTTTTACATCAAACAGCTTTACAACAAGGAGGTGTATATTCTTTCATCGTCTGCCACTAATTTCCTGCCGTCATCTGACTAGATCGCAATTTCATATAATTGGGAAAATAGCCAGGGAAATAAGCGGAAATCGGTGTTTCAAATCGCTTATGGATGGCAAATCGAACACTATATGTCATGATATAAATCTCAGGGCGTTCATCATAGATGATAGCCTGCAATTCTTTATACAGCTTATAACGTTCGTCATCATCTAATGTTTCTTGAATCTTATTGATAAGCGCATCTGTCTCGGCATTTCCAAACCCTGTACGATTATCACCTTCTGTATGGTAATTTTGACGGGGCTCCCAATTAGGGGCCAAGCTACGCGCCGCACCACTCAATTCATAATCTCCTGCCCTTTGCCTACCAATTAACTGGCGGAAGTCACCCGCATCCAATTCAATTTTCACTCCTGCCCTACGCGCACTTTCTTGAATAATCAAAGCCGAGCGCTCCGAACTTGCACGAGAATTGGAATAAGAATAAGTTAAAACGAGTTCTACCTGCTTTCCATCTATTTCTTTATCCACTGTTCCATCACTATTGGTATCCGTCCAGCCTGCTTCCGCTAATAAAGTTTTTGCTTTCTCGGCATTAAAGTCTGGGATCGCCAAATCATCATTATAAAATTTCTGGGCAGGGTGGACAGGTGAAGCTAGGCGCTCTCCCATTCCAAAATATACTTTTTCAATAATCTGGCTAACATCAATGGCATAGGCTAAAGCCTGACGGACACGTTTGTCTGCCAACTTTGGATTGTTCTGATTCACATAAATAAATGCTACTGCCAACATAGACGGAGAATAAAATTCAAAACAATCCGTCATCGTTGGATCCTCCTTCATCTCCACAAAAGTGGCAGCTTCTATATCTGGCACAACGTCTAGTACTCCGCTCTTCAAACCTTGAATAGCCGCAACGCCATCTTTTATGGGTTTATAAATTAATTTATCAGGAAAAGCTTCTAAGGCACGATATTTTGCGGCTAGCGCATCACCCCACCAGTCTTCCTTTTTCTCCAATACTAACTCTTGTCCTGTCTCCCATCCCATAAAGCGATAAGGACCTGAACCTGTTACGAAGCCAACCTCCCTTCCATATTGGGGCGATTGAAATACATCAGCAAACTGTTTGAGCCTTTCGTCCTTCGCTAGTGCTTCCAACTTTTTAGCATCCGTGAATGCAGACACTGGAATATCCTTCAAATAGCCATTGGGATCATATACCTTTTCAGGCATAACAGAAAAAGTACTAGCTGTTTTTTCTTCTCCACTAAAAAATCGCTTATCGGTCACTACCGTGAAGCGTTTAGGATTACTTTCATCCACCACCACATCTTTGATCAATGTGATATGTGGCCGTAGTCTTACGGCAGAAACTTCAGGGTTTAACGCTGCTTTTAGTGTAAAAGCATAATCATGGCCGGTTACTGGGCTACCGTCTTCCCACACCGCCTCTTCGTGAATCTCATAGGTGTAATTGGTTCCACCAGCATACGGCCCATCTGTAATGAATTCTATCGTAGGTCGTGCCTTTGCCAATTGAGGAATAAGTTCAAGGCTCTCAGGGTCGAGTGTTAGTAAATAGGAAAAGATTTGAAAATTCAACTGGTTAGCATAGCTTGTTGTGGTAATTAAAGGGTTTAGAATGTCTGGCTCGGCTTCCAAGCGCAAAACCACTTCATTATTAGTTCTTTCACAACTGGCCAAACTGGCTAGGTCTTGTGAATCCTTTGGTTCTGGTTTACAACTGGCTAGGCAAATGCAGACTGCCACAAAGCCAATAAAAGCTATTCGCATGTGATTCATGGGTTAACAATTTAGGATATGATTAAGCACCTCCCTTTTATTGGGCCACCAATTCTTCCATAATCTGGAATGCACCAAGACGGTAGCCAGGTCGAATAGCACTAGCGTCCGCCTCGAATCGGCGATGAAAAGCCAATCTTTCCAAGGGGGCAAATAAGAAAATAACAGGTTGTTCGTCGTACAGGATTTCCTGCAGTTCTAAAAATAGTTTCTTGCGTTCGTTCTCATTTGTATTCAGTCTCAATTCATCAATTAAAGCATCGGCCCGTGGATGGCTAAACCGCATTCGGTTGAGCCCATTAGGGTTATCACTTTCTGTATGCCAAACGGCTTTGGGATCTTCTTCGGGTTCATGTCCTGGTGACAAGGCCCCTCCAAATAGATCAAAGTTTCGCTTTCGGAGATCATCGATCATGACGTTCCGTTCTACCGAATTGATATTGATGTCTACCCCGATCCGCTTTGCTTGCTCTTTGAAGTATAGTGTCATATTACCGCCAAAGGTACTAGCCTGGTATTCCAAGTAGGTAAGGGTAAAATCTACGCGTTTACCATCTAGTTCCCGATCGAGGATACCATTTCCGTCCGAATCTTCCCAACCCGCCTCTGCTAACAAGCTTTTGGCTTTCTCGATATCAAACTCGATGAGTTTCAAGTCCTGATGATAAATAGGTTTTTTAGGATGAAAAGGGCCGACTATAGGTTCGGCATAGCCGTAGAACAATTTTTCTATGATTTCACTCACGTTGACAATGTGCGCCAAAGCTCTTCTCGTACGTTTATCACCCAAAAAAGGTGACTGGTTATTCATGCCAATGAAGTAAAATTGAAAAGTCGAAGGCGTATGCAAACTGTAAAAATCCTGTATCGATTCATCCTTCTCTAGTTCAGAGAAAGCCTTTGAGTCCAGTCGACCAGCCACATCCAATGATTCATCTTTCAGGGCTGAAATCGTGGTGTTTTGATCCTTGACGATTTGAAAAACAATCCGGTCTGGATAGGCTTTCAAACTAGGGAAAGCATCTTCCATACCTTCACCCCACCAATTCTCTTTTTTTACCAGTTCGGTCTTTTGCCCCGTTTCAAACGAAACTAGTTTATAAGGGCCACAGCCCATGACGCCTTCTGGCTCCAAGGTATGCAATGGAGAAGCAAAGGCATCTGCAAACTGCTGTAATTTATTATTACTTTCTGCTAACTGATTAGCCTTATCCACATTTGTTAAATCGTCCAGCCCAATGTCACTCATCAAGCCTTCGGGATCATATACCGCTGCAGGCATAACGGGAAGGCTACTCAATCCTAACTCTTGCAGCATATAGGGCTTTTGAGTGGTAATGGTAAATACCTTAGGGTTGGCCTCATCTACTTCTACTCCAGCGATAAAATCGAAATAGGAGCGAAGGTGTGCAGCACGAACGAGAGGGTTGAATAAAGCTTTAAGGGTAAAAGCCATATCGTGGCCCGTGACCGGAGTCCCATCATCCCAAATTGCCTCTTCGTGAATTGTAAAAGTATAGGAAAGGTTACCCGCATTGGGGCCTGTTGTTATTTCATTTACCTCCGGCTTCGCTTTAGCTAGCTGTGGAATGGGTTCCAAACTAACTGGGTCATACGTCATGAGATAAGGAAATATATATTCGAATACCGTTCGACTTTGAGAGTCCGTATAGAGGATAGGGTTAAACGTTCTCGGGTCAATAGGCATCCTGACCCTTACGACATTATCCTGTTGCTTGAAAACCACTGCAGATCGCGTATCCGTTGATTCCTTATCGGAACCGCAGTTGCTACATGATGCAACTAGGAATAAAAACAAAGGAATCAGCAAGTAGTTTGTTGGCTTATATTTCATACTGGAGGGCTTTAATATATTGATCCACCAACTTTTCTAGCCAGTGGAGGGTTAAGACATGTTCGGGTAGACTTCAATGTTCTAATACTTTCGGCCCATCATACCGCTCCAAACAGGTGCCAAGTTTTCCCAAAAGCGTCAGAATGGGCAAAATTAAAGCATTTGGCAAGGAATCAAAAAATAATATTGCTACAAGTTTATTTCACTTTTACGCTATATAGCTGTTTCAATTCCTTAAAACACCAATCGGATTCCTTCAATTGTTGGTACTTTATCTATTCACAAGCACTTATAATCCCGTTCTTTATAATTGTCGGTAATTCATATATTCATCAATCCCCCCTTGCCACCTATCAAAATAATCCCTAACTTGAAGGAACCGAACAAACACTTACCGCTATAATTCTCACATGTAATTTACCATTTTAAACCAAATAAACCTGTTATGGCCACCAATAACACACTTCGGTATACGGATCAAGAACTAGCAGTATTTAAAGAAATTATTGATACCAAGTTGCTCCAAGCTAAAACCCAATTGGCACAAATGCAAAGCCAAATTGTGGAAGCCACGCAAAATTCTAGTGATGCTCACGGTGCGGATTGGATGGATGATAGCAGCATGAATGCAGAACTAGATATGCTCAACAATATGGCTATCCGGCAGCGGAAATACATCAAGGAACTTGAAAATGCCTCGATCAGAATTCAAAATAAGGTCTATGGTATTTGTATGATCAGTGGTGACTTAATTGATAAACGCAGGCTTACCGCTGTACCCACCACCACCAAAAGTTTGGCGGCCAAGAAGGCAATGAGTGCTTTAAAACCGCAACGTCGAGCAGAGGCTACCACTAGGAAAAAGAAGCGCAATACCATCACAAAGACACCATCCAGGAATCTTGCCAGAATCAGCAAACCCGCTCTACCATTAGAGGAGGAAGGAGGCTTGCTCTTTAACATATCGCCACCTCCTCCTGTAGAAGAACTCCCTTTGGATCAACGCCCTAGTCCCGAGGAATTGGAATGAATGATTATAGTGGTTGATGAAAAACAGTTATCCTAAATCAAACGTAAGCAGTTGATTAGCGGAATCCTTATTTCCCCAATCTAGCCAAACCTGATTTCGCCTGTTGGTGAAGGCCTGTTTTATATTCCTCCGGCGACATGGATAAACACTGCTTAAAATAGCGCCTTGCCTGCTCTTTTTGCTTGAGCTGCTCGTAGATTAATCCTATTTGCAAGGCCGCATTGCAGGCAAAAAAGTAGGGCCCGGTTTCGCCATTTTCAATCGTTTTCTGGTACTGACTGATCGCCTTTTCCCAGCGTTCGAGGCCATGCAGAATACGTCCGAAACGGTAAGTATACTCCAATTGATACTTCTTATCAGAAAATAGGTCAGGCGAATTCCGCTCCATCAATTTATAGGCCCGATTGTAGTAGGCACCATCAAATAGCAATCGTGCTTTTACTAAAAAGGACGGAGGCTGCTGCCCCGATTCGGCTTCTTTCAGTGCATTTTTATCCCCCCCTGCAATCGCTTCCCCATTACTGACACAAGCTTTCATATAGCCTCGATACTCGGCCGTCTGCCCATTAATCAGGTATTGCCAAGCCAATTTTTGATAAGCTTCCTTCACATAGTAGGGCGCCTTGTTCTTGGCCAAAAAATCTTGAAAAAAGGGACCTGCATCTGTATCTAAGCGGCGGAGCTTAGCTAAGCCCAGCATATAATTTAGGTATGGAAAATCAAGTTGATTTTTTTGTCTTTTAAAATTACCGAGTAATGAGATAGCTTCATCATTGTGGCCACTTCGCATGGCTATGTTACTCATAATGAAGCAATGCAGTGGGTTCGTTCGCGGATCCAACCCGGATGAGCTGACTACTTGCCAGGCTTTTTCTTCCTCTTTGGCCAGGTGCATAAGCAAATAAGCATACATACTCCGGGCTTCCGTTTCGAACAAAAAATCATTTTTAGCCGCATAATTAACCACCTGCTCTAATTCTTGCTTCCCTTGTTCAATCGTCCCATTTAAGCTGGTCAATAACTTTACGCCCCATTGGTAGTTTGCGGGAATCGTCCCGAC
Organism: uncultured Lewinella sp.; assembly: GCA_913060855.1. Lineage (GTDB taxonomy): Bacteria > Bacteroidota > Bacteroidia > Chitinophagales > Saprospiraceae > DT-111. The sequence goes on from CAJXUM010000280.1 coordinate 6,234, forward strand.
CATTGCGTGTAAAATGCCCAGGTCTTTTAAGTTGGGTAAAAAATCAGGAAACCGATCACGGTTTTTTTCTAGCAGGCGATTAGCGCGATTAATATCCATGAAACCATTCAACTGCTCTCCGAATCGCAGTCGAATCAGTGCCCATTGCAAATAGATCTCTGCTTGGATATAAAGATAGTAGGGTGATTTTGAATCTCCAGCCGATACCTTTTCGATCCGTAAGGCTCGTTTATCCTTTAACTTTCGAAAGGTCTGCTTATCTCCATTGATGTAGAGATGAAAGAAGTCAATATAATTTTCGAGATGGTAAACGACTAGATTGTCTGGCGATTCTAACTTGAGTTTAGCTAAGCCCGCATACGCATTGGAGAATTGTAATTGCGTAATATCCTGGTAGATTTTTTTGCACAGCGCGTCGTACTCAAAGTAACCTTCTGCTTGTAGCAAAAGCGGTGACAAGGCTAAATAGAGAATAAGTAGCGTTCGTGTAATCATGGGATTATTTAAAAGGGCAAAACGCCCAGCATCAAGGTTATCAATAACAAGAGGTTGACGATAGCAATCATCAACCTCTTGAAAGTTGCTTTTTAGTATAACAACTATTCTGCTGGTACTGTTTCACCTTTAACCTCAGCAACGATCTGCTGGTCAACTAAAATACGGCCACAGTGCTCACACGCCACAATCTTCTTACGCTGCCCAATTTCTAGTTGTAGTTGAGGTGGAATCTTATTGAAGCAGCCTCCGCAAGAATTACGTTCTACAGAAACCACAGAAAGTCCATTACGATAAGAAGTTCGGATCTTGTTATAGGCCTTCATCAATCGATCTTCGATTGTTTTGCGCGCCTTATCAGATTCCTTCTTCAACTTATCTTCTTCCTTCTCCGTCTTTTCAATAATTTTCTCCAGCTCTACCTTTTTGATCTCAAGGTCTTTCTTCTTCCCGTCTAGTCTTTCACTCGTCGCCCCTAAGGTCTCTTGTTTCTTTTCCAGTTCAACTCTTGACTGTCTCAATTTCTTGTCAGCCAATTGTATATCTAGTCGTTGTAGTTCAATTTCTTTTGTTAATGCATCGAATTCTCTATTATTCTTTACCTGTCTCTTATACACATCTCCGAGCCCACGAGACCGAGGC
>CAJXUM010000281.1 GCA_913060855.1 uncultured Lewinella sp.
GCCTCGGTCTCGTGGGCTCGGAGATGTGTATAAGAGACAGGCTTTAACTATCGAAAAATTAAAAAAATACGTAGTTTCTTTTCCTGCAATAGACCAACAATTAGATATTGTCAAACAATTAGGTGTTTTTAAACTGAAAACATTAAAACTTGTAGAAAATTATAAATCGGAAATATCTAGCCTCGAAGAACTCAAAAAATCCCTACTCCAAAAAGCCTTTGCCGGAGAATTGACGCAATTGTCTGAATCAGGATTAGTGGGATTAGGGGATTAACAGGATGGAAATCAAGAACCCCCTGATTCAGGTAAAAGAGAAGAGATGAATATAAATGACATTACTTACAAAATAAATGGATGTGCCATGAAGGTGCACAATACCTTGGGCAATGGTTTTCAAGAAGTCATATATCAAAGATGCTTGGCTATTGAACTGGAAAGAGCAGGCTTGAACTTTGCCAGAGAACTGGTACACCCTATATTCTACGAAGATATAGAAGTAGGAAGTAGAAGAGCCGATTTTGTAGTAGAAGATAAAGTAATTGTAGAGTTGAAAGCCCTGATTAACTTGGAAGATGTGCATTTGGCACAAGCCAAAAACTATGTAGTGGCATACGACAAACCCTTTGGATTACTCATCAATTTTGGTGCAAAAAGTCTACAATTCAAGAAAATATACAATCCTAAATATCAGCAAAGACAATCCTAAGCATCCTATAATCAAGAAAATCCTGATTCAGACAAAAGAAAGAGATGAACGAAGCACAAACCAAACACGACTTAATAGAACCAGCCTTGCGCGCAGCAGGATGGGGTGTAGTAGAAGGCAGTCGTTTGCGGTTGGAGTTTCCGATTACCAAGGGGCGATTGATTGGGCAAAACAGGCGAGCTACACCGCTTTTTGCTGACTATGTGTTAGAATACAAAAGCAGAAGAATTGGCGTTGTTGAAGCCAAGAAGAGAGACGTATATTATACCGATGGATTGGGGCAAGCTAAGGACTATGCAGAGCGATTAAACATACGCTTTACCTATGCGACCAATGGTTTGCAAATCTATGGGGTAGACCTGGATGAGGGCACCGAAGGCGATGTGTCCAAGTATCCAAGTCCGGATGAACTTTGGGAAATGACTTACCCCACACCCAAAGAAGATTACAAAATTGAAATTGAAGGCTGGAAAGATCTATTCTTCAACATCCCCTTTGAAGACAGAGGCGGTAGCTGGTCGCCCCGTTACTATCAAAGGAATGCGGTTTATAAAGTCTTGAATGCCATCGCCGAAAAGAAACAACGCATTCTCTTGACCATGGCCACCGGCACGGGAAAAACGGCCACTGCCTTTCAAATCTGCTGGAAGCTGTTTCATGCCAAATGGAATTTGAGGCGAGATGGGACCCGTGCCCCCAGAATATTATTTCTGGCCGATAGAAATATATTGGCAGACCAAGCCTTCAACGCTTTTAATGCCTTTGACCATATAGATGAAAACATCAAGGTCAGGATCCGTCCGAAGGAAATCAGAAAGAAGGGACATGTACCTACAAATGGTAGTGTTTTCTTTACTATTTTTCAGACCTTCATGACCGATGCACAAAAGGGGAAGAAAGGGGAAGATGTAGCAGAAGAGATCGAGGTACAACAAGAAAAGCGACCGGAGGACTTCAACTTTGGGCAATACGAAAAAGACTTCTTTGACTTCATCATCATCGATGAATGCCACCGTGGCGGCGCCAATGACGAAAGTAGCTGGCGTGCCATCATGGACTATTTTTCTCCGGCTATCCAATTGGGATTGACGGCCACCCCAAAGCGAGATGTCAATGGCGACACCTACGACTATTTTGGCGATCCCGTCTATACTTATGCCCTAAAAGATGGTATCAATGATGGCTTCCTGACGCCATTCAAAGTAAAAGAAATCCAAACGAATTACGATGAGTATGTCGTCACCAAAGATGACACCATTTTGGATGGAGAAGCGGAAGTGGGTGATACCTTTACTTATCGGGATTATGGCCGAAAAATCATCATTCAACAAATAGAGGAATATCGAGTTAAAAAGTTTTTGGAGCTCATCAATCAAAGTCAAAAATCCTTGGTCTTTTGTTCCACTCAAAAACATGCTGCATTGATTAGAGATTTGATTAATCAACATGCTGCCAGCAGAAGCACCAATTACTGTCATCGCGTAACCGCCGACGATGGGAAGATAGGTGAACAACATTTGCGCGATTTTCAAGACAATGAAAAAAGTATTCCCACTGTACTGACCACTTCACAAAAACTAAGTACGGGAGTGGACGCGCCGGAGATCAGAAATATAGTCCTGCTTCGCCCTGTCGATTCCATGGTAGAGTTCAAGCAAATTGTAGGTCGTGGTACCCGGCTTTTTGACAGCAAAGACTATTTCACCGTATTTGATTTTGTAAAAGCACACGAGCACTTCCAAGACCCAGAATGGGACGGAGAACCCTTAGCGCCAGAGCCAAAAAGGTTCTATTCAACGGATGAGGAACTGGCGGGCGTTGAAGAGCCCCTTATTCTGGCGCCCTGCCCGGATTGTCAAAACGATCCTTGCGTCTGTGATAATCCACCGAGAAGGATCATACGAGTAAAATTATCCGGCAATAAAGAGCGAGAAATTGATTCCACCGTAAAGACCTCATTTTGGAGCCCTGAGGGAAAACCCATTTCTGCACAGGAATTTATCCAACAGTTGTTTGGTGATTTGCCCTCTTTTTTCAGGAACGAAGAAGAATTGAGGCAGCTTTGGGTTTTGCCTAGCACCAGAAAAAAGCTGTTAGAAGAGCTAAGTGAAAGAGGCTATTCAAATGAACAATTAGAAGACCTGAGAAAGCTAATACATGGAGAAGAAAGCGACCTTTTTGATGTCTTGAATTACGTGGCGTATCATATAGATCTAGTCCCCCGATTAGAAAGAGCAGAAAAGGCAAAAATTCACATCCTGGATTACAATGCCCAACAGCAAGAATTCTTAAATTTTGTATTGGAGCAATACGTCAGAGATGGCGTGGATGAATTGGATGATAAGAAGTTACCTGAATTACTGGAGCTGAAATACAAAGCCATCGCCGATGCCAAAAGGGAATTGGGCAGTATTAAGTCGATTCGAGAGACTTTTATTGGCTTTCAGGAGTATTTGTATCGGGATAGGGCTATTTAGGAATCTATCCGAGGAGGACTTATAAATCTAAACCTAAACCGTGGAGCTAAGCGAAATAAAACATCAACTCAAAAAAACTATCTCCATCGACTTCACTGGAGCCGTTACCGAATGCGAATCAATATTAAGTCCAGATTCTGATTGCTTTAATGATTTGGTGGTAATACAAACCCAATATCGCGATCTTCGTAGGAGCTATCAACAAAACCTCATTGACCATGATGCATTTATGCGATCCCTGTCTAAGTCGACTACGGCATTGGTAGAATTAGTTGATAGGATTACTGAATATGACTTAAAAGACGACCCAAGGAAGAAAGACCGGACAGCCTCTTCAAAAGAGGAGATAATCGATGTAAAGGGGGACATTGCTATACAAGAAATACTGGCTATTTTTTCTGCTGCTTATGAAGGGAAGTGGAAATGGTTTAAAACAAGAGTAGAAGAAAAAGCCTTCTTCGAGCAAGCCGCTCAAAGATATGGTGGGGAGATCTGGCGACGCTTCAATTCCATCCGCGTATTTGGGATGACGGATGAGGTGCCATTGGATTCTCTCTTTGTGCGAGTCAATATCCTGGAAAAAAACCAGGAGAAGTATAGAGATAGTATAGAATTCCTGCATCAAAATTTCGACCATACAGCTCGTACCATCAAATTTGGAAATACGCGGACCACTAAAACCGGGATAGAGACGATTAACAGCCAGGACAAAATGATTGTATTGGGTAGACCTGGCGCTGGAAAGAGCACTTACCTAAAATCGCTGGCCCTAGAAAGTATCAAGAAAGAATCTCAAATCAAGGATAGGAAAATCCCCATATTCATTACCCTCAAGGAGTTGGCTGATAAGGGCTATTCTCTAATGGATTTCATTGCTTACCAGTTTGATATTTGTTCTTTAGAAGATGCCTCCTTATTCATTGAACATCTTTTAGAGAAAGGGAAATGTTTGCTATTACTGGATGGACTGGACGAAGTACAGGAAGAGCGAAAAAATGACATCATCCAAGAAGTTATCGATCTTTCAAAGCAGTATCATAAAAACCAATTTGTAGTCAGCTGTCGCGTAGCTGCTTACAATGCTTGGTTTGAGAAATTCGCGGATGTAGAAATGGCTGATTTCAACGATCAGCAAATTGAATCCTTTATCACTAAATGGTTTCATAAAGAACCCGAACTAGGGAAAAAATGTTGGGAAAAGCTCAAGGATGAAGCCCCGTTGAAAGAACTAGCTAGCACCCCACTTTTATTGACGCTACTTTGCATCGCTTACGATGAAAACATGGATTTTCATGCCAGTAGAGCAGAACTATACGAAGAAGCCATCAATGCCCTGCTAAAAAAATGGGACTCCTCCAGGCGTATCAAGCGCTTTGAACCCTATCAGAAACTTTCCCCATCTCGAAAAAGAGCCTTATTTAGTCAGATCGCCGCACAAACCTTTGAAAAAGGCAAATACTTCCTGAAAAGAAAGGAAATAGTCGATCTTATCATTGCCTACATTCGCCATTTACCTGATATTGACCAAGAAGAAATAAAAGATACCGCAGAAGGTATATTTGATGCTATCGTGGCTAATCATGGCATTTTTGTTCCAAGAGCCAGAGGAATTTACTCCTTCGCACATCTTACTTTTCAAGAATACTTTACAGCAAGATATATTAGCGAAAATTCTACCAAAGGCTCTACTTTAGCACTTATTAAAAATCATGTAGAAGATGACAAATGGCGAGAAGTATTTTTGTTAACCACATCGATGCTGGATAAAGCCGATCAGTTTTTATTGCAAATACATGAGCAAGCCAATGTAATATTCCAGCAAACACCGGAAATTGACGTATACTTTAAGTCTTTAGATGAGCTGCTACTAAAGGAACCTAGTCCCTATTCATTGGTAGTAAGAAAACTCGGCGCTTTGTTTGTTTTAATTGCCCGTACCAGTGCCCGTACCAGTGCCCGTACCAGTGCCAGTGCCCGTACCAGTGCCCTTGCCCGTGCCCTTGACCTTGCCCTTGTACTTGACCTTGCCCTTGACCGTGACCTTGACCGTGCCCTTGCCCTTGAACGTGACCGTGACCGTGCCCTTGACCCTGCCCCTGTCCTTGCCCGTGCCCTTGCCCGTGCCCTTGCCCTTGACCTTGCCCTTGACCTTGACCTTGCCCGTGACCGTGCCCGTGTCCGTGTCCTTCTAAGATTTCTGACCATAAAACTACGACTCATCGAATGCCTTCATACAGAATGTTATGTGTCAAGTGAAACCAGACAATGGTTAATCGATAATCTATTGGTCATGACGGGAGAAGAAAAGGTCTAATTGTTGGTATGGAGTTTCAATTGGAGGTGGTTTATAAGGGTATATTTTCTAACTTATCTCTAACTATAGCACCTTACCCTTCGTAAAATACTAAATATCAAATATTTATATTTTACAATACAGTCCAGCTGGGACCACTTTTCATACAGAGAAGCGAGAAGTCAGAGATCAGAAGCGAGACAAAACCCTCCTCGGAGTCACTTCCTCTCAATGAAGCTGGCCCTTAGACTTCAGAAGCTTCCCCCGCTCGTCCAGAGAAACTTCTGAAGTCTTGCCGAGCTTGGTCGTACTTTCAAAAAGAGGAGGATCCAATATTTGAAGATGATCTGACAGGCCGAAAATAATCTCCTGTCAAATGATAAGACACCATGAATAGAGCTTTGTCAAAACCCAGCTTGGTTTTTTAAAAGGTTCAAATAAGCAGAAGAGATACTGGAACCAGCTCAATCACCTCAACCTGGCTCCAGCTGTCCCACTTCAATTCGTCTCTTCTTCCTCCTTAGGCACATAATGATACCCCAAGTAGGCAATTTTCCATTGACCGTCGTGCTTTTCCATCACCCGCGTTTCATAGGACTCTCCTACTACTTCCTGGGTTTTGGGGTCAATGGCGCGCTGTGTAAAGGTAGCCCAGGCCATGTCACCGGAGCCGGATACCCTGATATTCACGTCGCTGCGCACATACTTGGCTGAATCCCATTTGCTTTTTGGTTTTTTGGGGTCAAACTGTGCTTTGTTAATGTCTAGATTCTTGGCCCAGCCAATGGTGGTGTGTACCTTATCACTCCAACCCTCCCAATATTTGAATTCTCTGTAGTAGGCTTGTTGAACGTGGGTGTTCTCCCAAGCTTCGAAATCTCGTTCAAAATAAGCGCGGGTTTGTTCTGTTATCACGGCGAGTATCGCTTGCTCCTCTGTACCCATACTAGACTGTGCAAAGCTGAATAAAGGGCATAGCAAAGCCAGATACAAAAGTGTTTTTGCTGATTTCATTTGGATAGAATTTAAGGTTTACCGATAAAAGGTTCTGAAAGGAAAAGGGCTAATCGATAGAAAAGATGTTACTCCTTTCAAGGAATGGCCTAGTGGCTAGATGGAATAAAATTCCCAAGATATTCGATCGGGATCTTTGAAGGCTACATAGTCTTTTTGTAAGGTCTCGTCTAGCTTTATACCTGTGTTTTCAATGGCATGAGTATCTAGGGCTTGTGCCACTCGTTCCAGTTCCGCTCTATTATCACAGCCGAGGGCTATGTGATCGAGTCCTACCCGAAAGGGGTTGAATTGGTCCTGTCCATCTACCTTATTTTCCGGACCTTTTATAGCGATGGCGGTAGTACCTGCAAAAAAGATGAGCAATTCTGGCTGGTCCAAGACAGCTTTAAACCCAAGTTTATCGACATAAAAGGCTTTGGACTGAGCCATATCAGTCACGCGAATAGCGATATGGTGAACACCTGGCGTTTTAATTTCAATTGGCATATCCATAGTACAATGATTTAAGTTGATGTGTATGATTTTTCTCAATATCTCAACTTTCTCCCTCACCTACAATAGCCATGCAATGCTGATCCAGTAATTGCAATAATAGTCCAGTAAAAAATCACAATTGTCCAGTTTATTGAAGAGACAGACCCTAATAAATCACTTCATCTGAACCACCAGCGATCTCATGTAAAGGCGGAAGTGCGAATTCGGAAGTGGGTTGGTCGATACCGTCAAAAATCATTCTTCTCGTGCGTACTATTTTTGGATATAAATATTCAATTCAATAATCAATCCTGGCGATTAGGTTTCACTCATTTATGCGGTTTTTCAAGAACTTAAGTGTCCGGACTAGCTTGGATTTACCTTCGGTGACCCACTTTT